>JAITWB010000261.1 GCA_031285525.1 Spirochaetaceae bacterium | reverse complement strand
GACTGATTCTGAAAGTCATATCCCAGTAGTCGAGGGTCTATTGAGGGCTCACTCCCACCGAAACGTCACAATCGAAACCGCAAACGCTATTACCGTCATACAGCCAAGCACCACAAACCGGAAACTATCCGCCGCAACAGGTGTTCCCAGTACCGCACCCTTCAGCAACAGTATTCCCTGAGTAAGAGGAAAGAACTCGGAGACCATCTGCAAGCCTCTGGGCAATATCTCAAAGGGAACTGTCGAGCCCGACAAAAAGAGCATCGGAAAATAGAGCATCGTACAGACCAGGTTTGCAACCTTCATGTTCGGGACAAGACTGGCAACGAGAAACCCGATGCTGTATACCGAGAACTGCACAAACAGGAAGGTGAGTATGTACCGGTACAGAGGGCCCTCAATAGTCATCCCGAAACAGAACCGGGCAGCGAGAAACACGCAGAGACCTGACACCCAGGCAAAGATCGCCTGAAGTGTTCCCAACGCCGCGAGGAGCATCATCGGACTCACCGGGGTAACCCGATACCGCTTCAGAATTTTCTCATGGCGGTAGCCCGAAAAGGTCAGAGGTATTCCCATGAGACCTGCGGCACAGATCCACACCTCCGGTTCCGGAATCAGCGCCAAAACAACCGCCAGTTTCTGCTTCTCCCCGCCGGAAAGGGAGGAGATCTCCGAATTCTTTCTCTCTCCGAGAAAAAACTGACTGAGCAGCACCTGCCAATCCTGGGTATGGGGATACAGAGACGCACTAACCTCACAGGCTTCCCAGACCCGGAGCTTGTCCTGAAAGCGGGTCTCTTGAAACTGCACACCCGTACTGTAAACCAAGCGATTTTTCCTGAGTCATTAACGTCAAATGTGATAACATCCTTCTTCTTTTTGATGTAAAACAATCTATGAAGATATTCTTGTCTCAACGGAGGTTGTTCACCATGTCCTATAATGGAAAAATTATATAGTATAATTTACACCATTTAAGCTATAGTTTGAAAATTACGAGGCATAATTTTTTAATTTTGCTGTATAATTTGAAAATTATGCGGTATAGTTTACACCTTCTTGTCTGTAATCTTAAAATTGCATAGCATAATGTACCCCTTTTTACTCATAATTTCAAAACTACGAAGGATATGCTGTTCACATTGCATATGAATGGTTAGATTATGCAGTACCAATAAAGAGGTGTCTATTTTTTAAAACAGATAGTTCTCTGTTTTTTGTTCTAGCAAAGGAGCAGAGAACTACACATCCGAGTAACGGGTCACCAGCAGGAGCGTCCCATATCCCGCACCAGTAAAGACACAAAGCGAAAACACTACAGAGGGTATAAAAGCCGTAGCAAAAAAGGGCAGAAAATGAAACCGCCTATCTGCGGTCAACCGGATTATCAGGAGGGCGGTAAAAAAACAGCTATTGGTAAAATAGAGTTCCAGCCCCAAAAAGAAAGAAAGTCCGTAGGAATAAGGAAACAAGCCGAACCAGTCAGGACTCCCCCAGCTCTGGGGAAGTCCTGAAAGAAGAGAGAAAAGCAAGGCGCACACAAAACAGACAGAAGCCTTGAGCTGTGTTGAACGCCCTGCCGATGTCGGAAAAATCAGTCCTCTGAAATATCGATATCTTTTGGTACACTTCCGTACACATCAGGACGCCGTCCCCGGGCGGATACAAACTCTTCGGGCTTGAAGTTAAATACCGGCAGGAGCCGTTTTTGTATATCCACGGTTTGGGGCAGATAGTCCAGAATATCACGGGTTCGTTTGTACGCCATAGGACTCTCCTCAAGGGTATTCTTATTGATCGAATTTGACCAGACACCCCGCATCCGCTTGCGGTATTCATCCAGCGACAATCCCTTCGCCTGAGAACGGGCAATTTTCCTGCCCGCTCCATGGGGGGCGGAATAGTTCCATTCCGGGTTTCCCTTTCCCACAGCGATAACTGCGCCATCTGACATGGAGAAAGGAATAAGCACCCGCTCCCCGGCACGGGCTGAGATTGCCCCCTTCCTGACGATGCGATCCTTTAGATCGATATAGTTGTGAATGCTTTCGATCTTCTCAAGCCCCTCCATACTGATATCAAAGAAACCTTCAATAATATCCTTGGCAATCACTGCCCGGTTTACCTGAGCGAAGACCTGAGCCAGCGCCGCATCCCGGATATACGCCTCAGCGGCATCCCCGGTGATAAACTTTATCGGATTTTCCCGTCCGATTTTAACGGCAATCTCTTCGTGATATCCGGCTATGTGGTAGCCGAAATTCCTGCTGCCGCTGTGAATGAGGAGCCACCGATTTTTCTCTTCATCATGATCGATTTCGATAAAATGGTTGCCCCCTCCAAGAGAGCCAAGGGCTCCCAATACACGGGGTACTATCTGCCCCTGCGCTTCGCATACCCTGCGAACAGCGGATTTAAACTCCTGAAAGGAGCCCTCTGCGGCGATGGTATCGTATACCGTCTCCAATTCCGGGTAGATCGGATACCTGGTATTCGTCCCAAAGGGAATATTCTTTCTGATAAACCTGTCCAGTTTTTCAAACCCGATCCGCCCCTTTCCTAAATTGTATGCAGAGATACCGTAGCCGATATCCACACCGATTATCGATGGGACAACACAATCGTTCAGCGTCGCAGTAAACCCGACAACACTGTTTTTTCCCGCATGTACGTCCGGCATAATCCGTATGGTGCTTCCTGCGGAAACTTCATTATTCTGATAGCGCAGCAGTGTATCTTCCGCTGTCACCTCTATTCCTTTGGCGTATATAACCGAGTCGGCATAGACACCATTTAAAGTAATAGTATTCATTCATATCCTTAAAGAGAAATGTAATTAGTATGTGCGTAAGTAAGTGAGCTAAATAGCCCCGAGCTAATGCTCAGCTAACCTGGCTCTTATGAGAAAAGCTGTTTCCGTTATTATGATATAACGGAGGCTTTCGCAATGGGATAGGTATGTGTCTGCTGCATGGTAAGCCTCCTTGAGTGAAAGAATTATACATTTTTTATAAACCGAAACAGGAAGAAATGTCAAGATGGGAAATTCAGAATGCCGTTTTGATTTCTTTTCTAGTCCATATATCCGCCCCGCATGGGAGAGGCTGCATTTTCACA
>JAITWB010000172.1 GCA_031285525.1 Spirochaetaceae bacterium | reverse complement strand
GCCCGGAGCCATCAGGACAGCCCCGCCCCCTGCGGTGAGCATATCCTGTTCCTCAAGACCGAGGATAGAGAACACCCCGAAGGTTCCGGCTTTTTTCTCACCCAGTAAGGCTCCAACGCTTTGGGATATATCCTCAACCACAGGAATACCCAATTCCAGAAGGGCTGGTATGTCAGGCATAAAACCCAGGGTTTCATGCAGAATAAGTACTTTTGCGCCGCCCTTCATTGCATCTGTTACGGTTTCTACCGTTACCTGCCCGGTTTCGGCGGAGACATCGGCTACCAATGGACGAAACCCAAGTTCCTCCACAGTTTGGTACTGCCACATCGGTGCCAGCGCCGACAGAAGCACCCCGTCTCCGCTTTGCAGATCCAGCGCACGAAATATGTATTTGAGCGCAATAGAGGGGCTGCGCAGAGCAACGGCACCGTCAACGCCAAAGACCTCCCGCACATACTGGACAAGCTGTGCATTGAGGTCCCCAGGGCCGATCTTTTCGCCGACCATACAGGTCAGGACGGCATCCATCTCCCTCCTGCGGATAGTAGGACTATAAGACTGTATTCTCATAGTTATCTATGATATGCCGAGAGTTTTTGCAACTCCTTCGCATTGAAGAGCCTGCGGATATCCAGCATGATAAGGTAGATACCTTCCTGGCGGATAACACCGTGGATATACTCGGTTCCGATGCCGCTGAGCATTTGGGGAGGCGGTTTAACCTCATCACTTTTCACCATGACAACTCTGGCGATCCTGTCTATAATAATACCCAGCTTGTTTCCTTCAATATTGAGGATTATAAATCCGCCCAAAAATTCATCCCCTTCTTCAGCCTGCGCCTTATTGAGATGAAAGCGTTTGTGCAAATTGATAACCGGTATTATTTCACTACGGAGATTGATAATACCTTCAACATAATAGGGCGCATTGGGAATTGCACGAACGTCTTGGATTTTTACAATCTCCTTTACGTCCATTATATCAACTCCATACAGTTCTTCTCCCAATTGGAATGTCACAAGTTGAAATTGCGCATCTCCTATAGCCATACAAAGCCTCCGATATTAGTTATAGAATAGAATACTATGTAAATCAAAATTCATCAAGTGATAAAGAGATAAAAAATAATTCGGAAATGAATATCTTGTAAAAACACTTAGGTTTTTGCAACAAACTCATATTTATTTCCAAAATCTCTCCTTTCTCTCTCCTTTCTCTCTTGACAAAAAAAATGTATTGGTGTATCATCCAATAATTAATGGTTGTAACTTTATCCAGGTTGTAACCATTATAGCCTTGCATAAAGGCAAGATAAACTCTCTCCACATCCGGGTAACACCGGAGACGGGCGCTGGCGGGTTGTTAATTCGTTAGCGCCTGTTCTTTTTTACCCTCACCCAACTCTATTGTAGATTCTGCTTCCGGCTTCAACCGATTCGGTGAGCCAGACGTTTCCGCCGATGATACTCCCCTTCCCTACCACAGTTTCTCCGCCAAGGATTGTCGCCCCTGCGTAGATAGTGACCTCATCTTCGATGGTGGGATGCCGTTTTTTGCCATGAAATTCCTTCTTCACGCTCAACGCCCCCAGGGTTACCCCCTGATACACCTTCACGTTCTGACCGATAACACAGGTCTCCCCGATGACAACCCCTGTTCCGTGGTCGATAAAGAAATAATCCCCTATCTCCGCACCGGGATGGATATCGATACCGGTTTTTCCGTGGATATATTCACTCATGATCCGGGGAATCAAAGGTATACCGTTTTTATGGAGTAGATGGGCTATCCGGTGTACCAGTATCGCTTCCAGTCCCGGATACGAGAGGATAACCTCCTCCATGCTCCCGGCGGCGGGATCGCCGTTCAGGGCTGCAAGGGCGTCGGTATTGAGCTTTCGCCGTATCTCAGGAAGCTCCTCGATAAGAGAGAGGACAGCCCTCTCTGCCAGACCGAAACAGGCGGAGCTTTTTACCTTCGTATCCTTGAGGGTGTAGATCATCGCCTTTCGGGTCTCTCCAGTCAGGATGGCGGTAATACGGTTGACCCGCTCTCCGGTAACATACCGCAGATTCTCCCGCTCAAGATCCTCGGCTATGTTAAAACCGGGAAAGATCAGTGACTGGAGATCCTTGAGGGCTGAGACAACGCTCTGCCTGTTGGGAAAACAGTTCACCTCCGAAAAATTAATACCCCCGTGCTCATCATAGGAGCGGAGCAACGCATCAACCATCTCATCGAGATTCTTCATCTATGCACCTTTGCGCTCAAGCTTTTCGAGCCTACGCCGTTTAAAATATCCGGTTACCGGATTGGGATCAAAAAAATCATCCAGTAACTGCCGAGCCTCCTGGGTACGGGCCAAGCCGTTAGCAACCCGCTCCTCCAGGTGAGAAAAATCAACAGAACCGTACTGGTCGGGAATCACCAGAGAAGCGGTGGCATCGTTTTTATTCCCCCTGGTTTCTCCTACCGCAGCGATTTCCATGGATCGCATCATAACATCAACGCCGTTTTCAAAACTTTCGATATTTCTGGCATGAAATTTATTGATATACACCGCAAGAACATTGGTATACCCCATACTCCGGGGAATCCAGACAGGGGTATTATGAGCCATATAGCCGTCCACATAGAGCCCCTCCCCTATCTGTATGGGTTCGAGAAACCCGGGAAAGGAAATGGAAGCCCGGATAGCCTCGGCCATGTTTCCCGAACTGAATACATGTTCCCGTCCGGAAACCAGATCCACAGCGTTACAGACAAAGGGAATCTCCGCCCCCTCTATGGCGATATCATTGGTCATCTGTTTGAGGAAATCGAGAATTCTCCCCCCTGATTCTATCCCCCGCTTGGACAAAATATTGGACAAGCCCGCCCCAAACTGCAAAGCCTTGGTGAGCCTGCTGTCAGGAAGCGTAAAAGGCGCAGAAGAGAGGTACTGCTTAAATGCAAAATCCTCCAGAAGAAAATTCTTCATCTGCCCCGGAGTCATTCCTGCGGCATATATCCCCCCGAGGAGCGCACCAATGGAGCAGCCCGCAATAAGACTCGGCTTCGGATACCCCATCTTTTCCAGAGCATCGAGAAAACCGATATAGGAAAGCCCTCTGGCGCCTCCCCCTGAAAGAACTAGTGCCCACTTCATATATGTACAATATAACATATATTGTGCAGAAGTACAAAGTCGGATAATATAAAAGGATGGCTCAGATGGATCAAAAAGATCAAAAGGATCAAACAGAAATCGTCAGGAAAGGCAACTGTCATTTTTGCCCCGAATGTCTGGG
>JAITWB010000126.1 GCA_031285525.1 Spirochaetaceae bacterium | reverse complement strand
ATTTTCAAGTTCCCGGATATTTCCAGGCCAGGCATAGGAAAGCAACGCTCCCATCGCCTGTTCCGATATACCCAGAAAGTTCTTCTTCGTTTCCTTGCTGAACTTTCGACAGAAAAAATCTGCCAGCGAAGGAATATCATCGGTACGTTTGCGCAGCGGCGGAATAAACAGGGGCACCACATTCAACCGATAATAGAGGTCTCCCCGGAACTTCCCTTCCTCCACCAGCTTCTCGATATCCCTGTTCGTCGCCGCAAGAATCCGCACATCCACAGAAATCGTCTCACTGGAGCCAACCTTCTCAAAACTCCTGGACTGAATCGCCCGCAACAGTTTTGCCTGAAGATCCAAAGGCATATCACCGATTTCATCGAGGAAAATAGTCCCCCCGTTAGCGGTCTCAAAGCGCCCCTTGGTGGTGGTCACCGCATCGGTATAGGCGCCCTTTACGTGCCCAAAGAGCTCACTCTCCAACAGCGAAGGAGTGAGGGCGGCGCAATTAACCCGCACAAAGGGCTTGCCCGCCCTGGCGCTCTTGAGATGGATCTGCTCTGCAAACAATTCCTTCCCTACCCCGCTCTCTCCAAGGATGAGTACCGACGAGTTTGTCTCTGCAACCCGCTCCACAATAACCATCAAGTCCAGGATCACCGAACTCTCTGCGACAAAGGCATGATATTCCTGCCCCGCCGCAAGCTGATTCTGGAGCAGCCCGATCTCGTTCCGGGAACGCTCATAGGAAACCGCATTCTGATAGGCGATACTCGCCTGATTCACCATGAGTTCCAACAGCTTCAGATCTTCCTTATTAAAAGGTTCACCATGAGCCTTGTTCAGCAACTGAACAACCCCAACACACTCAGTATTCATGCGCAGGGGAATAGAAATCATGTTGTAGGTGATATATCCCGTTCCCTTGGGAACGATATTGCTGTGCCGAGGATCGTCTACCACATCATTAATAACGAGACTCTCGTTATGCCTCACGACCCATCCGGCAAGACTGCCTTCAATATTGACAGAAAACTCCCTCGCCTCACGTCCTTTCGGACCGAGGGCAACCTCAAAGCGAAGAGTATTACTGTCTTTATTAACCAAAAGCAGAGATGCCGACTCACAGGCAACAAGATACATTGCTGACTCAAGGATATAAGTCAGCAATGTATTGATATCAGAATAGCTTGAATTTATACGCCCATTGATCTCGATGAGTGTATTCAGCTTATTTACATCGACAATAGTTGCTGCCGTCATATGCTGTCACTCATCGAGAATCGTTAGTTCTTTTTGTCTTTAATGAAGTCACCGAGTGTATACGTACCGGTATCTTCATCTTCTGAAGAAGACATATAACGAGAAATCTCTTCACGCTGCATCTTCTTCTTGTAATCCCTTACAGAGAAGGCAACCTTCTGCTTCTCCGGATTCACTTCCACCACAGAGACAGTCATCTTGTCACCAACATTGTATCTCTTTATGGCTTCCTCGAAAGGTTCGTCACGGTTTTCTGAAAGGTTCATCTTGTTGATAAGCCCCTCGATACCGCCAGCCACACGGAGGAATACACCAAAATCAGTGATAGAAACAACTTCACCCTCAATAGTTGCTCCGGGTCTGTAGGCGCTCATAAACTGCTGCCACGGATCATCCGAAAGCTGCTTTACGCCAAGCCGTACCCGCCGATTCTCGGGATCGTTTTCGATAACCACGACCTCAATCTCGGTGTCTGCCTGAAGTTCACTGGAAGGATGCTTTACCTTCTTTGTCCAGGACAAATCATCTGAATGGAGGAAACCATCGATACCTTCTTCAAGCTCGATAAAGGCTCCTGCGTTAGTTACCTTTACGATCTTTCTGGTAAGCCGCATACCCACGGGGTATTTCTCGGCAATTTCTTCCCAAGGATTATCGGTAACCTGCTTGAGACCCAGAGAAACCCGTCCAGCCTGAATATCGTAACCCAGAACCATGCATTCGACTTCATCGCCGATCTTAACCATGTCTTCGGGCTTGTTGATCTTCTTAACCCAAGAGAATTCGCTGATGTGTGCGAGACCTTCGATTCCCTCTTCCAGCTCGATGAACGCGCCGAAATCGGTAAGCTTCGTTACATGTCCCTTCACCACATCATTAACGTGGAATTTCTCCTCAAAGTGCAGCCAGGGATCTTCGGTAAAGTGCTTCAACGAAAGGTTGATACGCTTCTCCTCAGGATCGAGACGGATAACCTTGAGAGTAATCTCCTGTCCCTTCTTGACAAAGTCCTTGGGTCTGGTGACATGTCCCCAGCTCATATCGTTAATGTGCAAAAGCCCGTCAAAGCCGCCCAGATCGATAAAAGCGCCAAAACTGGTAAAACTCTTTACCGCACCAGTAACTTCAGCACCGATCTGAATATTCTCAAAGAAATTCTCGCGGTTAGTCTCGATAGACTCCTCAAGATACTTCCGGCGATTTACAACAACATTCACTTTGTTGTCGGAATAGAGGCGCTCTACATAAAACTTGCTCTTTACGCCGATCAATTTCTCCGGTTTTTCAACCTTTGAACTGTCAGACTGACTGATGGGCAAAAACGCCCGTACATCGCAGGTCAGATTAACATCAAACCCGCCCTTAACAGTCTTCTCAATGACACCATCTACAGGAGTTTTATCCTGAAAAGCCTGGCGGAGGTTCTTCCAGAAAACTTTTACATCAGCCTTCTGCTTAGAAACGATAACTTCACCGTGTTTGTTCTCTTTGGTTATAAGAACAACACTGTACTTATCTCCGACCTTCGGCACTTCCGAGAACTCCGCAATCGGGATTTTACCTTCGGACTTATATCCGACATCGAGAAACACCTGATCGGATGTCACCTGGATAACAATACCGTCAACCAGCTGCCCTTCCTCCAAGGATTCGAGACTCTTCAGATATTCTTCCTGTAATTGTGTCTGGATGTTGCCCTTGGAGTTCTTTGACTCATCCATTCCCACTTCCATCTGCTCCATATTAAACCCTTATAGTTGAATTTTGCATATAATTATCTCACAAACTTGTTGCAAGGTCAAGTCCGAAGTATCCAGATACACCGCATCCGGTGCGATTTTAAGGCTCCCTTCCTCTTTATTTCTATCAATTTCATCTCTTTTCGCAATACTTTCCTCTATTTGCTCCAATGAAAGACTGCTCACCCCCTGATTGTATCGGCGGAGCGCTCTCGCCTGCACCGAAGCGTCGAGAAAGAACTTATACTGTGCATCAGGAAACACCACAGTAGTCATATCCCGTCCTTCACAGACAATATACATCCCTTCTGCAATGGTGCGGATATTTCTATTAACTATATGCCTCAAAGGAACAATTGCCGAAACCGAAGCGGCTCGGCTGTCTATCTCATCGCTGTGCAAGAGATGCTCCACGTCCTCGCCGTTCAGAATGAGGTGACTGTCTTGATAAGAGAGGGAAAGAGTCTCCGCCAATGCAAGCACCGCGGCGCTGTCAGAAAAATCCGTACCCGCCCGAAGCAGCGCAAGGGTGATAGCTCGATAAAAACTGCCGGAATTAATAAAGGTAAACTTCAGCGTCTCCGCAACAAAACGGGCAACAGTACTTTTACCCGATCCTGCAGGACCATCTATCGCAACAACCACAGAAAACTCCTATCTACCATATCCGTTAATCGGAAAGCGTATTTCTTCATATTACTCGGTAGCGAAGATAGTGTCCAGCAGGTAGCAGTACTCTGGAAATAGTCATTCCAGAGTGCTATACTCTATACTATTCAGGAGGTCTTTCATGAAAAGATATATTTCACTGGTAACTATATTCGCCATTATCATTGGTTCGGGTTACGCATTTGATATTCTAAGCAGCCCCGGCAAGATCGAAGCCGGATTTGATACCTTTATCGGCGATTTGGCAAAAACCATTCCGGACACCGCCGTTCTGCCCGGGACATGGTCCGACGGCTATATCGGCAAACTACTCCCCTCAATCCCCCCTCATTTCGGCATAGGCGGATCCTTTGGAGTGACAAAGGTTGATACCAGAGGACTTAATGAAGCTCTCGCCGAGATGGGCATAGCCCCTGTTTCCCTGCCGAAAAGGGATAACGAATTCGTACTTCCCGCATGGGCTGCCGAAGCTCGTATCGGAGGTCTGTTCCTTCCTTTTGATCTGGGGGTCAAATTCGCATATCTGGATGCCGCCGACCTCTTCGGTCTGGGGCTCAACTACAAATATACCATGGCAGGGGGAGATATCCGGTATGCTATCATCGAGCAGGGGCTGATAAAACCAAATCTCTCTATCGGATTCGGGTATACCTATATTTCAGGAGATTTCGGGTTCAGCGGAAGCAACTTTGATACCTCGGTGGATTATAAATCCCATGTATTTGCCCTTACGGCGCAGCTTTCCAAATCAATTATATTCATAACACCCTACATCGGCGCCCGTCTGTTGGTATCAAAAACCGAAGGGAACTGGGCATACGCAACTTCCATCCTCGACTTGGTAGACTATGACAAGAAAGGTTCTTATGAGGAAGCGGAATTCAAAGTAAGCGGACAGGTCTTTGGAGGCGTATCGCTCAATATCTTTTTGGTAAAGCTGAACCTCGCCGGTTCCTATAACTTCATCACTCAAGTTTGGGGCGCCAGTGCAGGTCTACGGGTGCAGCTGTAAGCAACCTGTAACCGTAATAATGTATTAGACTTCCCCGGCGTAGAGGGCTATAGTCAGCTCAACCTCACCGACGGTAAGAGAGAGCCGTTCCGCTATCATCTCGGCGGGGAAGCCTGTTCTGGCAAGGTAAATCACCTGATCCCTAACAGGAACCTTAGGAGTCACCATCTGAGCCGCTCGGACTACTTCCGGCATCTCCGGAGAAGAGACTTCTGAGGAAGGTGACGAACTTTCCCCTTTTTCTGCCGGCGAAGGATTACTTCCATCAGCTCTCCCGGTTCTGCGATACCGAGAGAGCGCCTCTTCCACCGGAACCACAGGAGCCGGCGGCATCACAGAATCCGGCGGCATCGAAGAAGCCGTAGCAACCTCGGTGTACACCTTTTCATCTGATACACGGCGGCGGGACTCCTTATCCGCCAAAAGTATCCGTTTATCCGCTTCTTCGACAAGGGCTTTAAGTCCTCTGATTCGTCCCTCAATAAGGGCAATATCCCGGTCGGCCTCCCGGCTTATCTCGGTTACCAGCTTATCAACTTCAATACG
Source organism: Spirochaetaceae bacterium (assembly GCA_031285525.1). The sequence continues at coordinate 419 of JAITWB010000126.1, read as the reverse complement.
TATCTCCCTCAGAATAGAAGAAGGGGAAAATCGGGAGCGAAAAAAAAGAAAAAAGACTATCCAGAGTCCTATATTCACGAGTCCGAGAACCAAAACAAGTATCGTCTCTGCAGTCATCATGCTACCCTGAAATATCTATGTGGTTTCCCAAAGAGGGATCGGTATATACAGCAGTTTTTGCACCCCCAGAGAAGGCCTCTGTCTCTTCGGCAGAATCCTCACCGGAATCACCCCTCCGGCTTCCAGAAGCGCCATCCCCGGAGGAACCCTTGCGGTCTTTTACCCTAACCGGACCTGTTTCGAGCTTTCCCGTCTCTCCGACAGCCTCTTTCTTGAGACTATCCTTCTTTTGCAATTCATCCTGCTGTATGGCGTTTTTTAACTGAACCCCCTGCTGAAGGTGAGTCTGCTGCTGGGAT
>JAITWB010000186.1 GCA_031285525.1 Spirochaetaceae bacterium | reverse complement strand
TCTGTAGTATGGTTTATTGGTTGTAGGCTCAAATCCGAGTTTTTGCGCCAGCATGTATGATCCCGTATTTTCCAGACGGCAGCTCCAAACTGGTTCATAGGCGTTTGCGATACAGTACTCTATCATCGCAGAGCATACCATTTCTGCGTATCCTTTCTTACGGAATTGCGGTGCAGTCTCGATTCCTATCTCCAGTTTGTCATCGTGAATGTAGGATGAAAATGCCATCGACGCTAATTGTGTATTATAGAAGAGAGAGAATCCTATTCCCTGCTCAAAAAAATCGGTTCCACTGTCCCAAAAGTATTTCGGCACCACCGTTCCGGGCATGTTATGATACGCATGTGCATCGGTCTGTCTTATTTCAACCTGTGATGTATCCAGTTTCTGTCTGTTCATGTAGGTTTCGCGATTAAACTTGAAATTGACCCTGGTATTCAGTTCGACCACCCCTATGTCTGTTGTATTTCCATCTGAGGGAATCAGCTTATCCCCGAGTAGATCAAACAGGGTATCATTCCATTCGTCAGGGAAGGTCTGCATCCACTCGATATGACTCCGGCTGTTATGACCGTCTAACGCATAGGCTTTGAATCGATTGTTAAATTCCGTATTTGTCCAGTCACCAAACAACAGGCTCATGCCGTAAGGATGCAGAACATAGAATGTTTGGGGATTGTCCGTATTGTCAACAAATATCTTTCCGGACACTTTTTGTTCTACCACAGAGCGGGCGAATAAATTGTTTATGGTAACCGATTGTAAAAACTCAACTACTTTGCTGTATTGTTTCTTGTCGAGTAAAATCATTTGTATAAGTCCTCCTTAAAAATAATAACTGTTTTTTGAGCTTTGATATAAAACTATCCATCTCTAACTAATAGAACCAATTTCGTATTCTGTCTATTCTCATATATGACCTCCAATCCATATGGAATCTGTTGCATTCTATATGGAATATGCCGTATTCTACATGGAATCTGTCATATTCCACATAGAATGTTCTTCATTCCATGTAGAATCTGTCGCATTCTATATGGAATCCTCTCCATTCCACATAGAATCTGCTCCATTCTATATGGAACCTGTTGCATTCCACATAGAAACAGGATCAGCCCTTAACCGCGCCCGCAGCAACACCCTTCGTAATCTGCTTTCTAAAGATTACATAGAAAATCACCATCGGAACAAGACCGATAACAAGCGCCGCAAACTGCTTTCCATAATCGGAGGCAAGGGCTCCTGAGAACTTTGCAATACCCACAGGCAGAGACTTAACACTGTCACTGGAGGTGAGAATGTTTATAAGCATGAACTCATTCCAGGTACCGGTTATCGAAAGTATCGCCACCGAAACCGCAACAGGCGCCGCCATGGGGATGATAATACTCGAAAAAATCTTGAGGTATTTTGCCCCGTCAATACGGGCAGACTCGATAAGTGCATCCGGGACACTGCGGATATACTCGGTACTGAGATACACGCATATGGGCAGTCCGATACCGATATACGGAATCAGTACGCCGATTCGGGTATTATACAATCCGACAGCATTAACCATCAGGAACAGGGGAACCATGATAGACTGGAGGGTCAACAAAATACCAATAATAAAGGTACCATGAATGAACTTGGTTGCTTTGCTCGGAATCTTGGAAAACGCAAACCCCGCCATAAAGCCTATGATGATAACAGAGGATACCGAAACTGTTGTGTATATAACACTGTTGATTATCAAAATACCGAATTCACCCCGAATCCAGGAATCCTGATAATTCCTTAAAAACCATCTGGAAGGAAGAGCAAGCTTGCTCGATCGTAAGTAGTCCTGAGTCGTTTTAAAAGACTGTATAACCAGCCATAAAAGCGGATACACTGCCATTACTGTAAAAATCATCATGATTACATAAATAAACATCTGAGACACAAGCGTTCTCTTCCCCTTGGAACGAATATCAGGCATCTTAGTTCTCCTTTCCGCCGAATTTTTTCTCAACAACCTTGGTAACACCGATGAGTATGAAACTGATAACAACCATAATCGTAGAAATAGCATTCGCTACCGGATAGTTCGGAGCTCCCCTGAATGCCCTGTCGAACATATAAATCGAAAGTACATTGGTACGCCGCGCAGGCCCTCCCTGGGTCATAACGAATATAAGGTCAAAGGATCTCAGAGAGCCGGAGATCGCAAGAATAGCACTGGTTACGATAACGCCGGAGAGGGCAGGAAGGATAACATACCGGAGGGTCTGCATCTCATTTGCACCGTCAATCTTTGTCGCCTCAATGATGGAAACGTCTATCTTCTGCAAGTTCGCAAGGAAGATAATCACATAGGTTCCCGTATACATCCAGAGGGTAACAATAAGAACAGGCATCATCGGATTTTGATTCATCCGGTACTCAGCAGCAGGATTAAAGATCCTCGTTATCTCCATAACAACACTGTTGGAATTGAGAAAGAAGGTCTGAAACAGAATACCAATAACAACAGGGGAGATAACACAGGGCAGATAGATCATGGTCTGGAAAAAGTCCGTTCCCTTAATAAGCCCCCGTGACAGAATATAGGCAAGAATGAATCCGAGGGGAATCTGTCCGAACACCGATATCAATACGATGTAGAAGTTGTTCCTCAAAGCAAGATAAAAATAGTCATCCCGGAACACGGACATATAACTCTTTAATCCTGCAAAACCGACGTCCGGATTTCCAAAAACCTTTCCGCCGTTGTAATTGCTCACACTCAACAAAAGCGAAAAAATAGTCGGGAACGCCATGACCGCATAATAAAACAGGACTGCTGGCAGTATCAGAATAAAATACGATAGCCGCTGTTCTCTTTTAGAAGATAAATCACTCATTGTAATCCTCCTGATACAATATGCGAAAAACTAAACAAAGTGAATAATTCCATAGTAAAAAAGGAACTGATTCAATAATAACACGGTTTTTTGAATCTATGACTCCGGGCATCCCGATACAGACAGCAAGCAAAGACAGGCCGGGAAACTCTCTGTACATTGAAAAAAGGACAGCATCGGACATATTCAATATCATTGAGATATTTGCATTCTTCTGACCCCTGTTATTAACCTGCATTCCCAATATACCCTTTATATACCCAACCTTAATCAAAAAAATAAACCCCGATAATAGCCATTATGTGTTCCATTTTTTTCAATCCGCAACAGAGCTCTGCATCAAAAACGCAATACACCTAATCTGAGAAAAAGGGAGGCTGTCGCAAAACGGCCAGCCTCCCTTTTTACTTTACACAATAAACATACCTGTTATTGTATGATTAGTTGGAAGCCTTCCAGGTGTCAAATGCGCTCTGGACAGCTGCAGCAACCTGCTCGGGAGTCTTTGTTCCCATACCGATTTCCTGAAGACCATCGTTAAGGGGATTGAACACATCACTGTGGAATACAGCGTCAATAACAGCGGTGCTGGTATTGTACTTGCTTCCAAGGTTTACCATTTCATTCTGGATGGGCTCAAGTGTCAGAGCTGACATATCGATGTCGTTCCGTGCAGGAGTAGCAATAGCGCCGGTGTTTACACGATGAGTGGTGGTTTCCTTACCGGTTGCCCACTTAACCAGCTGCCATGCAGCTTCTTCTTTCACAGAACCAGCGGGAATAGCAGCGCTCATACCAAAACCTACGCCGAGAACACCAGAGGTGGACTTGTTGAGCTTAGCACCTTCGATATCGGGGAATACAGTTACACGGATATTGGCAGCCTGGTAGTCAGGAGCAATAAGGGCTTCACCGGTAGACTTGTCAGTGATGAAAGCACCTGCACGCCAGTCGCCATCAATGAAGTATGCACCCTGCTCGGTTGCGAACTGACCAAGAACGTCACCATAGTTGGTTCCAAGGGTGGTCTGTGCAAGAGCGCCGTCTCTGTACATGGTGTTGATGAATGCGAGAGCGTTAACGAAATCAGGATCGGTAAACTTTGCCTGTCCGCTGAGGATCTTCTGCTCCCATCCCTGTCCGCCGAAACGTCCGGCAACGAGGGAGAAGAGACAAGACTGCATAACCCATGTGTCAACGTTTGCCATCAGGATGGTGTCTTTTCCGGCTGCCCTGAGAACAGGGATCTGAGCCACGAGTTCTGCATAGGTCTTTGCAGGAGTAAGTCCAACGTCACGGAGTACCTTTTCATTAACATAAAATGCATGTGATGAGGTGAGACCGATGGGGAGGATAGCCACATAGCCGCCGCCCTGCTGTGCAGGATCGAGAGCTGTGGGAACGAAAATCTTGTCAAGACCATCGCGCTTCACAAAGGGAGTCAGATCCTTGAGCAGTTTTCTCTGGTGCAGAGTGGTAGAACGTCCAGACGGCCATGCATAAACGACATCAGGAAGCTGTCCTGCTGCTGCATATGCTTCGGTCTTCTGATGGAAGGGCTCGTTAAACAGGTCTTCAATCCGGAGATCCACATTGGGGTTGCTCGCACGGTAGGGATTCCAAACCTGAACATCTTCGTCCAGTGAGTTCGCCTGTGTCAGGTCGCGGTAGTTAAGAACAGTCACAACAGTCTTACCGCTCGCAGCAGTTGAAGACTCTTTGCTTCCTCCAGCAAATGCCACACCCGCTGCTACAACCAGAACGAGCGCAACGGATAGAACTTTCTTTGCAATTTTCATTTCTTCCTCCTTAAAAATAACAAAACACTATCGCCTCATAGCCATATCTTATCTATAACCATGAAGCCATACATACAATGCAAAATCATTTGGTTGGTTCGTACATTGTACATAGGTCAGTATCCCATTGAATTTTATATCTGTCAACTTTTTTTTGAATTATTTTACTCTTTTTTTGCTTTTTTCACAAAAAGATATGGAAAAATCATGATCCATGGGTTATACATCCATTTTAATGAGCAACTTCTTGACTCCCTCTCTGCCGCATATTACATTAGGATAACATAAGAATTCCTCTTAAAGGAGCCCATTATGAGCGTTATTGTTTTGAAGAATACCCCCTCTCTACCGAATATCCCCTGGGAAGATCGGCCCGAACAGAAACCGTCCGGAGCAGCGCCCAGTACCCTCTGGAGATATTCGGGCAACCCTATCATCCCCCGGAATCTCACCAAAAATTCCAACAGCATTTTTAACAGCGCAGTCGTCCCCTTCAAAGACGGCTTCGCCGGAGTGTTCCGCTGCGATGACACTTCCAGACGCATGAATATCCATGCCGGAAAAAGTGCAGACGGAATCAACTGGATCATTAACGACGACCCTATTGTATTCAACAAGACCTCCCCGGAGCTTCCGGATTCGGAATATAAATATGATCCCCGGGTTGTCTTCATAGAAGACCGCTACTATATCATTTGGTGCAACGGCTATTTCGGTCCCTGCATCGGCATGGGCTATACCTTTGACTTTGAGACCTTTTATCAGATGGAAAACGCCCTCATGCCCTTTAATAGAAACGGCGTGCTTTTTCCAAGAAAGATCAACGGAAACTATGCCCTCCTCAGCCGTCCCAGCGATTCAGGACATACACCTTTTGGAGACATCATCTATTCCGAAAGCCCGGATCTAACCTATTGGGGAAAACACCGCCACGTAATGAAGCCCGCCGGTTTCGAAAGCGCCTGGCAGAGCAAGAAGGTCGGCGCAGGCCCTGCACCTATCGAGACCAGTGAAGGCTGGCTGCTCTTCTACCATGGAGTACTGAACAGCTGCAACGGCTTTGTCTACTCCTTTGGCGCGGCGCTGCTGGATCTGGACAAGCCCTGGCAGGTTATCGCCCGCTCAAGACCCTACCTCATCTCTCCCCAGGAAACCTACGAGTGTGTCGGAGACGTGCCGAATGTCACCTTCCCCTGCGCCGCCCTCGCCGACGGAGCAACCGGACGGCTGGCAATCTACTACGGATGCGCCGACACCGTTACCGGACTTGCGCTGGGAAAGGTTGACGAAGTGATTGATTTCGTTCGAAAAAACAGCCTCTAATACGCTGAATCAGCATCTGTAAAATATAAGAAAATCCCTCAGGCTTAGCGCCTGAGGGATTTTTTGCATAAACTACAATAAAACACATTTTTCAGCTATGTTAGCCAAGAAAAACAAATAAATGACAACAAAAACCTTCGTCATATTATGGAAGAAATATGATTCTTACCGGAACAATTCCTTCATCTCCGCTATATAGATATCAGGAATCCTGTAGCGCATAACCTCTTGTTTAGCAGACAACTCTATCCCGACCTCAAAGGGTTTGGAAAGAAGAGCGAATCTATTTATCCGTTCAAAGAGCTTAAACCCGTTCTTCTGGTTTATAAGATTCTTGATCTCCGTGTCAAAAAGCTTTTGTATTTCAGAGTTCTTCAGCAGCAGCTCCCAGTTGTCCGCCCGGACAGCGTCGGCAAGGATGCCATTTTCTTCCGCATAAGCGAGCACCTCTTCTTTGGAGGGAACTATCAGTACGCCGAGATACCGCTCATCCTGCCCAAGCACAACGGACTGGGAGATATACTGGGATTCGTTCAGCTTCATCTCCAGCGGAAGGGGTTCCACGTTTTCACCGCCCCGGAGGACGATGGTGTCCTTTATCCGACCCTTGAGGACTATCTCGTTATCGATGGTCAGCATCGCTATGTCGCCGGTATTGAGCCAGCCGTCGGGAGTGACAACCTTTGCGGTCAGTTCAGGTTTTCGGTAATAGCCCTTCATGACGAGGCCGCCTTTTACGTAGAGGGTTCCCTTTTTGCCTGGAGGAAGAACATTTCCCTCCTCGTCCATCACCTTTACTTCCACACCCCGAAGCGGGGTACCGACGGTCCCGAAAACAGGGCTCGTAAAGGGACGAACCGAAACAACCGGAGCAGTCTCGGTGAGTCCGTAGCCTTCAACCACATTGACCCCGATGGCCCAGAAAAAGTCGTCCACCTGGGGAGGCAGCGCGCCGCCGCCGGAGACGCCCCCCCGGAAGGCATTGCCCAGCTTTATCCGTATCTTTTTGAACACAATCGCACCGCCGAGCGCCTTCAACGGAGTCAACAGCAGCCAGGGGATACACAGGAGCAGCCAGTTAACGAAGGCGTTATCCTTCTTAAACCGAGCTCCCCGGTGTGTAAGAACCCGCTCGATCCGGCTCTGGAGAATGGCAACGTGTACAAAAAAAGTAAACAGCATATGTACAATTCCGCCTGTTTTACGCATAGTACGAAAAATACCCTCGTACACTGCTTCAAAAACCCTTGGAACCGCTGGTAAGAGCTGGGGATTCAGCTTCTGGATGTCAGCCAGCAAGACGCTGCCCACCGGTTTTGAATAGCAGATCGCCGACGCCGAGCTGAGAATAACGTATTCGCAGAGCCGCTGGAAGGCGTGCCACACCGGAAGTACGCAGATTGCCCTGTCTCCGGGATAGAGTATGATACGCTCAGGGAGTTCATCCAACTGGGTGAGGAAGTTTCCGTGGGAAAGCATAACCCCCTTGGGTTCTCCCGTGGTTCCTGAGGTAAAGATAATACAGGCGAGATCGTCCCACTGTACCTTTTCAAGCTCCTCTTCTACTGCGCCGGGGTTTTCGCTCCGGTACTTTTTACCGAATTCCATAATATCGGTACGGGTATAGACGTTAAACCCCTCCCGAACAGCCGTCTCCGCTTCCTCTTTGGAGGGAGGGTCGAAGGCGATAAAATGTTTGAGCAAAGGCAGATCGCCCTTGAGACGGAGAATCTTCTGCATCTGGGCGCCGTTTTCCACAATAACGGTTTTACATTCCGCAAAGGAGAGAATATAGGCAAGATCCTTTTCCGTTGCATCACACCCTCGGGGGACGTCTATACCGCCGATGGCCATCAGCCCCATATCGGCCTGATTCCACTCCCAACGGTTGTCCGCAATGAGTCCTATGTGATCTCCCCGGCGAACACCGAGAGAGAGAAGCCCCGCTCCAAAGGAAAGGGCATTATCGAAATAGTCTTTAAACAATATCGGAAGGAAATTTCCCTCTTCATCTTTATAATACTGAGCCGGTACATCGGGATGTTCCCGGGCAATCCTTTGAACCAGTGCTGGTAAGCTCCTATCCATAAAAAAGGAGTCCTCCTTCAGGGAATAATACGTAAAGCCCATAATATAGTATAATACAGCGTATATAACAAAATATCATGGTTTGTCATTTTGTGCAAGGAAAAAGGACAGGGGTAGTCACTTTCACACAAACCCGTCTTTCCAGTGCCACAACGGACGAGCCAAAGATGACGGAAAGGGGCAAGTATTGTTAAAATCCGGAAGCCACGAGGAATCCTCTACCAGTTCCTGATAAAAGCCGTCTTCAATATCAAATTCCTCAAGGAGCAGCTGCATCTCGTCAAGCTCCGTGCCGTTGATGTATCTGTAC
>JAITWB010000101.1 GCA_031285525.1 Spirochaetaceae bacterium | reverse complement strand
AGGCTCTCCTGATCGATGAAACACACGCCGTTCCCTTCGTAATCACCGGATATTTTCAGTTTGATTCCGCTGATTATGAGTTTGCCCTTAGGGGTAAGCCGTTCATTGACGCTGTTCGTTTTTACGTCGAAGACCTGCGTAATCCGTATAGATACCATAGATAAACACTCCTTATGATAAGAGTTATTATCAGATGTGTACTGTGGATCTGTCCATCTACTTTAAAGTTATATCGATAGAAAAGTAAGGCTAAAAGAAGAGATGTTTCATCTCTTTACCAAACCAAACAGTTGCTCCCTGGGTATTACCGTCCAGACGGGGCGACCGTGGGGGCAGCGGGGGTCGGGGAGGGCGAGGGCCTGGGAGACCAGGCTCTGGGCGGTGGTGTCGTCGAGGTAGTCGCCGTCTTTGACTGCGGTGCGGCAGGCGGCGGAGGCGGCGATGCGGTAGATGAGGTCATGGGAGACTCGGCGGTTTTTGAGGATGTCTCCGGAGAGTTCTTCTTCGGTTCCGCTCCAGTTGTGGGGGACTGAGGATATTTCCCAGCTTCCGTCTCCCCGGCTTGTGAGGGTGAAGCCTGCTGAGGCGAGTTCGTCACGGCAGGAGTCGAGGTACATTTCCTCTTCTTCGGAGTCGGTTTCGATGATGTAGGGGATGAGAAGTTCCTGTTTTGTTCCGGCAGTTTCCATAATACGGTTGAAGAGGAGGCGTTCGTGGGCGGCGTGCTGGTCAATGAGGTAGAGTTCGTCCCCTGATTCGGCGAGGAGGAAGACGCCCATGGTCTGTCCGAGGTAGCGGAAGGATGTGCCGCTTGTGTCGGAGCGCTCTCTGAGGGGACGGTCTTCCTGAAAGGGGACAGAGCTTTCAGCCTTGGCGGCTCTTGCTGAATCGATGTCTGTTCCGGAGGTGAGCCGTCTGTAGGCTTCCGAGGGAGAGATGCCGGGATAGGGACTTCGTTCGGAGGGAAAGCTGTGAGCGCCTCTGGTTCCTGTATAGCTTCGTCCGGCAGGGAAGTTGTTGGCTGCGCTGGCACCGCCGAAGGCTGTATCTTCGCTTTTTAAGCCGTAGGGGATGTTCCGCTCTGCAACGTATATGTTCTCTTCGCGCTTCGATTGTTCGTCTTGAATGGAGAAGTACTGTTGTTCCGGGAGGGCAGGCTTTGGTGTGCCGCTGTCGGTTATGTCCCGGACAAGGGACGCAACGGAGAGGTTGCGGTAGAAATCTTTTACGGTAGAGCTGACTGCACGGTGTACCGGAGCGATGTCCCTGAATCGGACTTCCCGTTTTGCGGGGTGGATGTTGAAGTCGATGAGGGATGGGTCAATCTGGAGGAAGAGACAGGCGACGGGGTGGGTGCCGTTGGGGAAGTACCCTTGGGCGCCGTATTCTATCGCCTGCAGCAGGGAGTATTCCCATATTCGTCTGCCGTTGATGAAGACGTAGAGATGTTTGCGGTCGCTTCGGGAGACTTCGGGCTGTCCGAGGATGACGGTGAAGGAGAAGCCCGGTTGTTCGTTCTTTTGTTCGTGAAAGAAGCTGTCCGGTTCGGTGTATTCCATTGCTGAAAGATACCGCTCCTTGAGGGTTTGCCCGCCTCGGAGGTTGAGTTTTTGCTTTCCGTCTATTATCAGTTTGAAGGCTGTTTCGGGCCAGGGGAGGGCTTTTTCGATAAAGGTTTGGCGGCAGAGCAGGCCTTCGCTGGCAGGGCGTTTGAGGAATACCCGGCGGGCGGGGAAGTTTTCGAAGAGTGCAGAGACCTGTACCGCTGTCCCTTCTGCCAATGCAGCCGGCACGAGTCTCATGCGGAGTTCCGGATGAACAAGCTCTGTCCCTGAAGCAGTTCCCGATTCAGCGGCAGGCAGGGTTTCCAGTTTCCACGGGGTTTCGCCCTGGCGGACTGAGGATATTTCCATCCTGCTTACGGCTGAGATCGAGGAGAGGGCTTCCCCCCGAAAGCCGAGGGTGGAGAGGGAAAGCAGATCGTCTTCGGTGGATATTTTGCTGGTGGTGTGGGGGTAGGCGCAGCGTTCAAGGTCTTCTTTGGTCATGCCACAGCCGTTGTCTACGGCTCTGATGCGGCTGATTCCTCCGTCGTCGAGTTCCAGAATGACCGAAGAGGCTCCTGCATCGATGGCGTTATCCAGTAGTTCCCGCACGATAGCTGCCGGACGGTCTATCACTTCTCCTGCGGCTATCTTCCGGGCGACTTCCTGAGGCAGGGGCTGTACCGGTCTGTAGGATTGAGGGCTGGCCGGTTTATCCGGTCTGGGCTCTGAGGTGTTCACGGTTTTTCGGTTACTCCCCGTCGATTACAGAAAACAGATCCAGTTCGGGCTTCGCATCCGGGGTTACCGGGTTGTTTATCAGCGACTGTACCTTGCCTTCCAGTTTGTCCAGTTCCTTTTCCAGTCCCTTGGCAAGTTTTATTCCCTCTTCAAAGACCTTCAGTGCTTCTTCGAGGGAGATGCCGGGGTCGTTTATGGAGCCGCTCAGTTCTTCCAGCCGTTCAAGGCGTTCATCAAAGTTCTTCATTATGATAGTTCTCCCATAGTATTCGTTACCTGCGCCGAGATTCGTCCTTCGGCGGGGATAATTTCGATAGAAGCTCCCGGTTCCGTGTCTGCGGCGGTTCTGATGATTCTGCCTGTTGCGCTGTCCCGAACCATGGCATATCCTCTGGCAAGGATACGGCGGGGGCTTCCTCCTTCGAGGGCGGCAGTGAGCAGGGCGATGCGGTTTCGTTTCTGCTGAATCCGTGCTGTAAAGCTTTCGAGGAGACCTTCTTTGGCGTCGTCAAAACGGAGCAGCAGGGGTTGGGTTATTTTTCTGAATCTGAGTTCCATCGATTCCGGGGTGAATGAGCGCAGTGTGAGCCTGAGCCGCTCGGTTTTGTAGTGCATTTCCCGCTCCAGATCGGATCGGGCGGTCTCTATTGTTTCGGCGATTTCGTCCAGCAGGGGTACTGCCAGTTCCGCCGCCGCCGAGGGGGTGGGAGCCCGCAGGTCTGCTGCGAAGTCGGAGAGAGCCCAGTCGATTTCGTGCCCTACAGCGCTGATGACCGGAATCTCCGATGCGGCGATAGCTCGTACCAGTTGTTCGTCCGAGAAGGGCAAGAGATCCTCCAGGGAACCGCCGCCGCGGCCGATGATGAGCACTTCAGCCATCTTGAACCTGTTGGCGGTCTTGAGCTGCTGGAGCAAAACGGCTGCTGCTTCCTCTCCCTGTACAGGGGCGGGAAAGAGGACGACTGAAACTGCGGGGTTTCGCCTCCTGATAATCTGGATGATGTCCCGTACCGCAGCTCCGGTGGGGCTGGTAATAACTCCGACGGTTTGAGGGAAGAAGGGGAGCTTTCGTTTTCGTTCGCTGTCGAAGAGTCCTTCTTCGGCGAGACGGCGTTTACGCTCTTCCAGTATCTGCAGGATGTTCCCGGTTCCTGCTTCTTCCATTGTTTCCGCTATGATCTGGTAGGTTCCCCGCTGGGCATACACCGAGATAGCCCCCGATACCCGGACAAGCATTCCGTCCTTTGGGGTAAAGGCAAGAAACCGGGAACGTCCCTTGAACATCACCGCCGAAATCGAAGCGGCTGCGTCCTTGAGGGTAAAATAGAGATGTCCCGTGGATGAGGGTCGGCAGTTGGAGATTTCCCCTTCCAGTGTTACCGAGGGAAAACTCCCTTCAAGGATGGCTCGGATATGTTCGGTCAGTTCGGAAATGCGGAGAACAGGGGGCTCGTTCATAGAGAAAAGAATAACACGGGAAAGGGAGAAGTGACAAGGGAGAGATGGGGAAAGAGGAAAGAGAAGGTAGAAATGAGAAAAGAAAAAAGGACAGGAGTTCGATATCGAGAAGGACTTCCGGGGAGTTCCTTCTTTTACCATTTTTACTTCCTCTTTTCTCTTTTTTTAGTATGCGCGTACATTTTATTGCAAAAATAATGCTTTTTCGGCAGTGAATACACTGAAAATCGTCAGTTATCCCCGATTTATATAGGTGGAGAGAAGA
>JAITWB010000064.1 GCA_031285525.1 Spirochaetaceae bacterium | reverse complement strand
GGCAAGATCACTGCGGCTGGGCGGAAGCAGATACTCCTTCTCAGCCCCCAACAGCACAGCGGTTATCTCCGAACCAAGACGATCAAAACCCTCTCCGGTCTTTGCGCTCACCCGCACGGCATCGGGGAAATATTCCAACAGATCCCTCCCCATAAACGGATCGATAGCATCAATCTTATTCAACACAATGATACGGGGATTTTCAGCCGCCCCTATTTCCTCAAGAACCTTGATAGTTGTTTGGTATTGTTCCTTGCAATCGGGGTCGGATATATTCACCACCAGCAGAATAAGATCCGCCAGGGCTGCCTCCTCAAGGGTCGCATGAAAGGCATCCACCAGGGTATGGGGCAGATTGCTGATAAACCCGACAGTATCGCTCAACAGGATCTCCCCTCCTGCCGCCAATTCGAGACGCCTTGTAGTGGGGTCCAGGGTGGCAAAGAGCTTATCCTCCACAAACACAGAAGCTCCGGTGAGGGCGTTCAGCAAACTCGACTTCCCCGCATTGGTATACCCTACCAAAGCGCAGGAGGGAACCGGAATCTTCTCCCGCCGTTTGCGTAAGGTCGCCCGCTCCTGGACAACCTTCTTCAGTTCCTTCTTGATAGCGGCAATCCTGTCCATAACAGCCCGCCGGTCGAGCTCAAGCTGGGTCTCACCGGACCCCTTGGAACCGTAACTGCCCCCCCGCTGCCTCGCCATATCCCCATAGGTATGGGCAAGCCGGGGAAGGGAATAGGAAAGCTTCGCCAGTTCGACCTGAAGCACCGCCTCCTTCGTCCGAGCCCGGGAAGAGAAAATCCTGAGGATAACCTCCTGCCTGTCATACACCGGAATCTTCGCCAGCCGCTCCCAGTTACGCTGCTGGGTGGGGGATATCTCAAAATCGAACACGATACAATCCGCCTCAACCCGGGAAGCGAGATCCGCAATCTCCTGAGCCTTCCCCGTACCCATCCCGAACTTCGGAGCAGGAGCGATTCTCGTGAGGAGCATCGTATCAGCGGTCTCAAGACCGAGGGTATCCGTAAGCCCCTGCAGCTCTCTCACTCCGCCGTATACAACATCTCTGGCGGTCATATCCCTGGATGCAGCGCCAACAAGCAGCGCCCGCACGGGTTCATTTTTTTCAGCTTCAACTTCAAACATATATAGTAAAAATTATTCCTCTATTATATCAGGGAAAAGTCCCGTCACCATAAACTCATCCGGGAGCTTTGAAGGCCGGCCTTCTGCGGAAACACAGGCCCAGGTAACATCGGCTTCGGCGCAGAGGGTTCCGTCTTTCTTCAGAATCCGCTGATGAAACTGCCCCGATAGCTTCTTGAGCTTCACCGGCTCGATTTCGATCAACAGTTCATCGTCCAGCACAGCAGAAGCCTTATAATGAATATCGATATGGGTCACATACAGATAATATCCGGCGGCAACGATCCCCTTATAATCAAAGTTGATCGCATGAAGGAATTCCATCCGTCCGTATTCAAGGTAGTTGAGATAGACTGCGTTATTCACATGACCATAGGAGTCACATTCATACGAACGAACTGTAAGCGGTGCAATATGTTTCATAGGATAAAGTATACTGGATATGGGAGAGGTTAAGCAATGAGCTCCCAGGGCAATGTCATTTACTATACATTATATCTAAAAAGTCATTTTAAATGATTTTTATATTCCAAAAGCAAGTTATCGAAACGGAAATATGCTGTTATACTCCATTTTAAGGAGGGACGTATGGCTATAACAATCATACTATTCATCGCATTAGCGCTTTGCATTTTTGGCATTATTGCTAAAAATAAAACTGAAAATACAGAGAATGATGTAAATGAAACAGCCAGTGAAGAAGAAGATATTGGAGACGATGAATATAATGAAGTTGAAGAGACATTCTTTTCAGAAGTCAGCGGCGGAAAGGAAAAATACCAATTCTTGAAAATACATAACCAATTTGATTTACTGTTTATCAAATCAATATTCCAATCCGAAAACATACCATTTTATGTTGAATTTGAGCATATATCAAAGATAAGGCCTGGTATGTATATCGGAGATTTGGGAAATTACACCCTATTATATATTTTAGATGAAAACTACAATGACGCAGTAGAACTTGTTGAAAACTATTTGAACACAAAGAAAACAAATACAGAAAAAAGAAAACCCATAAGAAACACCGCTGAGATACTTTTCGGAAATTGGAAAGTTCCATCAGCAACAGATACAGATGGAATAGAAATTCTGTACAAAAATAAGGGGTTATAAAAATCTAAAGTATTTCATAGACTCCCCCGCCATATTTTATTACACTATAAGTATGAATAGACAAACCTCTTTCTCGAAACCCCAAACCCGTACACTCACAGGCATCCTCTTCTGCGCCCTGTTATTCTGTACCGGCTTGAGCCCCCTATTTGCCTCCGGCAGCGCTGAATCCCGGAACTATCTCTCCGACACCCGCAAAGCAGCCGAGGAAAAGTTAACCGAAGACCAGGAAAAGGTCGCAACCTTCGTGTTTGACATCTATAGCGGCATCTACGGATACCGAGAGGGTTCCACAGCAAAAAACGCACAGAAGATGACCGACGAGGAATATGAAAATACCGTCACAGTCGCCGCAAAGGTAGCAGTAAACCCCGTTGCAAAGGGACTGTTATCTGCGGGGGAGCTGGGACAAAAGACCCTCAAAGCCCTTGTCGTAGCTGCCGAAGATGGCGCAAAGTCCGCCGGTTCGTGGATAGACAAAAAGTCACAAGAGTACGACTCCCGGCGAAAATAGACTACTAAGAGATATAAGTCAACCGGGACAAGAAGCCGTTTTTTGTTCAATTGAGATTTTTATTCCCGAACGGTAATTTTCTGCTCTTCCCAAAAAAAGAATGGCAGCCGATGCTGTTATGGGCGGCATCGGCTGCCAAAAAAATTATATGTAATACAGAAAATCCTCCTGAAAACCTTTTCTGTATAACTGTTAGAACTTCAACCCCGCAAAGAAAGTGGGATACAGCGAGCAGTTCGTACCGCTTACCTCGAAGGAAGTCAGCGCTCTGCCGCTTACTGCCGCCGAAGTCTTCCCATTACCGTTCCGTACCGGAAAGTGGTCGTTATATCCTTCGATAATCAAATCCACACCAACACCGCCGAAAATACTAAAATGCTTGGCAAAAGACAGATTCAGTGCAATCCGTG
>JAITWB010000024.1 GCA_031285525.1 Spirochaetaceae bacterium | reverse complement strand
ATCCGTACAAACTTCCGGTAGCTCTTCAGTTCATCTACTGAGCGGCAGCCGCAGTAGCCCATGCCTTTGCGGAGTCCCGAAACGAGTTGGTGGAGGAACTGCTTGAGTTCGCCCTTGTAGGGTACCCGACCTTCGATGCCTTCGGGAACCGGGGTTTCGTCCTTGGCGATGCCGTAGCGGTCGCCGGAGCCATCTTTTATCGCTCCCAGGGAACCCATGCCCCGGTATTCCTTGTAGATACGTCCGTCAAAAAGGATTTCCCGTCCCGGGGATTCCTTGAGTCCTGCAAAGAGGTTGCCGATCATCACTACGTCTGCGCCGCCGCCGATGGCCTTGGAGAGATCGCCGGAGAACTTGATTCCTCCGTCTGCAATGATAGGTATACCGCTCTTGGAGGCTTCTTCCGCACATTCTACAACGGCGGAGAACTGGGCAGCTCCGACACCGCTGACGATGCGGGTGGTACAGATAGAACCGGGTCCGACTCCGACCTTGACCGCATCGGCGCCTGCTTCGATAAGGTGACGGGTTCCCTCTGCGGTAGCCACGTTTCCGCCGATAAGGGCGAGGTCGGGGTATTCCTTCTTGATAGCTTTAACGGCCTCAATCACGCCCTTTGAGTCTCCGTGGGCGGTATCGAGGACGACGAAGTCTACCTTTGCCTGAATCAACAGGGGAAGCCGGGCTTTCCAGTCGTTATTGCTGATAGCGGCTCCCACGATGAGCCTTCCGTGGTCATCCCGGGCGGCGTGGGGAAAGAGCTCCTGCTTTTCCATATCCTTTACGGTGATGAGTCCAGTGAGTTTTCCGTCACTGTCCACTACAGGGAGCTTTTCGATCCGGTGCTCGTCGAATTTCCGGCGTGCCTGCTCCACAGACTCCTTGTTTTCGGCAACTACCACTTTTTTCGTCATTATCTGCTGAACAGAGAGGGCATTATCCCGGCAAAACCGCAGATCCCGTCCGGTAATAATACCCACCAGGCGGCTCTCGCTGTCGATGACAGGTAAGCCCGAAACATGAAACCGCTCCATCAGGTTCTTAACGTCCGAGACAGTAGCATCCTGCATTACCGTCACCGGAGACTCGATGATCCAGTTGAGGTAGCGTTTTGCATTGGCAACCTGCTGAGCCTGTACCTCAGGGGGGAGGTTGCGGTGAATAACCCCGGCGCCTCCTTCAAGGGCGAGAGCCACTGCCATCTTCTCCTCGGTAACCGTATCCATGGCAGCGGAGATTACGGGCACATTCAGCCTGATATTTTTTACCAGCACCGTACTGACATCGGTGTCCCTGGGGAGAACCTCCGAATATCCGGGAACCAGCAGTACGTCATCATAGGAAAGGGTTTCCTTTATTTCAATCATTTCTATATACCTCTAAAACAGAATACGGGGGAATAATTAGTGAATTGTTGAGAAAAATGTTACGGGATTCCATACTGCATTTTGACAGAAGAGAAAGTGCTTGTCAATGGCTTAAAAACAGGGATATTTCGTTTAAAATTTGACATATTCCCTGGGTAATAGTAATTTATGAGCATTGGGTTATACCATTTGTTTTTCATCAAGATCTGACAGCACTATCTGAAGTATTTTTTCACTATATAGGAGGTATGTGTGAAATTACTCAGCCTTTTTGCGTCTCCTTCAAAAAGGGGAACTGAATTGATGGACAATGGGTGTCCTATTTCTTCTGAATTACTTGCCAGTATCCGTACCCGTATGTGGAAGGCTAACGAACAGGTTTCCTTATCGATGGATACTGCCGTTGTGGCTGGAGGTTTGGACAGAAGCGTGAAATCGATAAAGGCAAAAACCGACGGTTTGCATGACCAGATAAGCGATGTATCCGCCACGATAGAGCAAATAACGGCAAATGTGCATCGATTCAACCAGCTGGTGGGAAAACAGGATGACGCATTAATACAGACAAATGCTGCAATGGAAAAGATGTCATCATCAGTACATAAGGTCGCCGATGTGACCAGAGAGAAAATGGACGCCGCCGGAAAATTGCAGGGAATAATCGGAAAGGGCGGAGAAAGCGTGATGATTACCTCCCGAGCCATAGCGGAGGTGACCGCAGCAGTCAATGCAGTAGCGGATGTGATCAAAATCATCGACGATATAGCGGTTCAGAGCAATCTACTGTCGATGAATGCCGCCATAGAAGCGGCTAATGCAGGGGAACAGGGAAAAGGGTTTGCCGTGGTAGCAGGGGAAGTCCGTAAACTGGCGGAAAGTACCACCGCCAATTCAAAAACAATCGCCGAATCACTCAAGAACATCAATAATCAGATACAGCAGGCAAAAAAAGCGGGTGAAGGAGCGGGAGCGGTTTTTGAGGACATTCAAAAAGAAGTAGAACTTTTTATCGAAGCTTTTTCTGAAATATCCCATTCAACCATAGAGTTATCCTCCGAGACGACCCAAATCTTTAGCACCATGACCGGCTTAAAGCAGGTTTCTGCCGAAATATCCAGCGGAAGTGAGGAAATTGCGGTAGGTTCCGACCACATCAACAACGCCTTACAGCAGACAAAAGAGTTTTCCATCGGGCTTATGGATGATATGCAGGTGATCGAACAGAAAGCCTTCGATATAAGCGGCTGCCAAAGCGGCATAGCCCAATACATGGTTGACACCAACAAAAGCATGGATGCCTTTTTCAAGAAGATGGTCGAAAGCGGGCAATTGAAAAAAGAAACGATGCCCTTCAATTTCGATCTGATTGTTCTCATGCACCGCAACTGGCTGATACAGTTACGGGCGTTTCTGGATGACCGAAAAGAAGGCTTGCAAGCGTCTTCCGAGGATTACCTGAAATGCGATTTGGGGAAGTGGATATACGGAGAGGGCACACAGTTTAGCGAAAACAGGACCTATAAAAAGCTGGAAGCGGAACATAAGACTTTTCACGCCCTGGCAGGAGCGATAATACAGACAAAGTCGGCAGGAGACAAAACCGCCGCAGAGGAGAAATACGAAGACCTTATGGAAGAATACCATAAGGTCGTTTCACTACTGGAAACGTTGAAAAACGACACTATGTGATGCAGCGTCACCAGTTTGACAGTTATCGATATTTCTACTATATTCATACACATGGCAGAACTTTCAAGGATACGCAATTTTTGCATCGTTGCACATATAGATCACGGAAAATCAACCCTCGCCGACAGGCTCATTCAGAAGGCGCAGATAATAGACAACCGTCAATTTCAGAACCAGATTCTCGACAACATGGACATCGAGCGGGAACGGGGCATCACCATAAAGAGTCAGGCGGTCACTATCCCCTACAAAGCCTCTGACGGTATCGAATATGAATTGAACTTCGTCGATACCCCCGGACATGTTGACTTTTCCTACGAAGTATCCCGTGCCATCGCTTCCTGCGAAGGTGCGCTGCTGGTAGTGGACGCCGCTCAGGGTGTGGAATCCCAGACCCTTTCAAATATGTATCTTGCCCTTGAGCAGAACCTGGAAATCCTCCCGGTAATCAACAAGATAGACCTTCCCGCAGCAGATATTGCCATGGCAAAGGAACAGATATCCCACGATCTGGGTCTGGATCCAGACATGGCAATTCCGATTTCTGCCAAGCAAGGAACGGGTATCGATGAACTGATGGAATCAATCGTCAAATATATCCCCGCCCCCGACCCTGTAGG
>JAITWB010000019.1 GCA_031285525.1 Spirochaetaceae bacterium | reverse complement strand
ACCCGGAAGGCTGGAATATCCGTACCCCGTTGAGTATCCCCTGAAAAAACGCCGCCAGCGATATGATCGCCAGATAGGGAAACATGAGCCGTGTCAGCAGAACCGTCTCTGACGGAAGAGCAGCCGAGTTTTCCCCCGTAAACAGGGGAACTATCAAGGGTGAAACAGCGATTCCAGCAGCTACAATGAGAGCGGTCAGAAAGGCAATGAGGGTCATCGTAGCGGCAAGGAATTCCTGAGTCTCCTGCCTATCACGATCTTCCAGATACCCCCTAAAGGTAGGAATAAACGCCACAGAGATGCTATTTTCTGCAAAGAGCCTGCGGAAGAGGTTGGGAATCATGAACGCCACGTTAAAGGCATCCGCCAGTGCGGAAGTTCCGAGGAGGGAAGCCTTTATCATCTCCCGGACAAGCCCGAGTACCCGGGAACCGAGGGTCAAAACAGAGAGACTTGCCCCGGAAGCGATAAGAGACCTTCGTTTTGTTTGTGAAGGCTGCGTTTTCTGCGTTACATCAGTCGTTTCTGCCATTTCAGTATCTTATAGGAATCGGTAATGATATACAACTCTTTCGTAACGGCTCTGTCGTCACACTCTTTTTAAAAGCAAAGGAGCAGAACACCATACGGCATTCTGCCCCTGCACTGTTACAGCTTGTTTAAGGCTGTTTTATATACCTGCTCGTACTGCCCGGCGGCAACGTCCCAGCCGAACTGTTTCTGCATACCCCGCAGTCTCATGGCTGCGATATGTTCCGGCTTGTTGTACCAGGCATACACCGCCCAGCCGACGGTATCGTAGATGCTCTGGGGGGTGAGGTTGTCGAACATAAAGCCCGTACCCTCGCCGGTTTTCTCGTTGTAATTGTCCACCGTATCGGCGAGACCGCCGGTATTACGGACAATCGGGAGAGTACCGTAGACAAGGGAGTACATCTGATTAAGCCCCGACGGTTCATACCGGGAAGGCATGAGGAAAAAATCGCTTCCCGCCTCGATAAGGTGACTCAGGGACTCATCATAGCCGATAAAGGCTTTGAAATTGGGCAGGTTTGACGAAAGAGCCCGCAGTTCATCCTCGCACCACCGCTCCCCGGCGCCGAGTACCACAAACTGCACCTTCATCTCGCTACATATTTTGTATGCCGAACCATAAGCAGGCCCGAACATCTCTGCCACACCTTTCTGGTCGGTCAGCCGGGTGACCACGCCGATCACCGGAACGCTGTCGTCCACCGGGAGTCCCATCTTCTCCTGGAGCGCCCGTTTGTTCACCCCTTTCTTCTTCACATCCTTAGTGCCGAACATCTGGGGAAGGAGCTTGTCCGTGGCGGGATTCCATATCCGGGTGTCGATACCGTTAAGGATACCGAAGAGATCCTCACTCCGGTGGCGGAGTATTCCGTCCATGCGGAAGCCGTATTCAGGCCGCTGTATCTCCTCTGCATAGGTCGCAGAAACCGTGGTAAGCACATCCGAAGAGACCAATCCTGCCTTGAGGAAATTCATCCTGTCCCAGTCTTCAAACCCGGCGCCGTGAAAACAGCCCCAGTCCAGCCCGGTGGCGGAATAGTTCTGCTTGCCGTAGATGCCCTGGTATCCCAGGTTATGGATGGTCAAGACACTGGCGGTCTTCGCAAAGGCATCGTGACGCTCATTGAACTTGAGCAGAATCGGAGCGAGGGCGGTCGCCCAGTCGTGGCCGTGGATAATGTCGGGATACCAATCGAGCTTTCGGCAAAGCTGAAACGCTCCATGGCAGAGAACAGAAAACCGCTGAGGGTTATCGGCAAAGTCTGTCTCCGACGGTGTCCCGTAGATACCATCCCTGCCGTAACTCTGCTCGTGATCGATAAAGTAGACCGGAACCTCTGTGCCGGGAAGGGTTTTCTCATACACGGCAGTCCATATCTCCTGGAAACCGCAATGAACCCCCAAAGGACCATCAAGCAGCTTAAGAGAGTCCCTCTCTATCCGGTAGTAACGGGGCATGACGATCCGTACATCATGCCCAAGCTCTGTCAGCGCAATCGACAGCGAAGACACCACATCGGCTAAACCGCCGGTTTTTGCAAAAGGAACCGCTTCACTGGTGACCATCAGAATCTTCATATGGACCTCCTATACGTATCTCCGTTCAATCTCTGCTTCCCCATGACTCCGCCGCATCCCGAAAAGCCTTTTCCGAACCGGATATAGTCTTTTCGGATACACAATATGCCAGACGAAACCAACCGGTGAGCCCAAAAGCCGTTCCCGGAACTCCGAGAATATTGTATTTCTTGAGGTGTTCGCAGAAAGCGATATCATCGCCGGTTTGCGGCACCGCGTTCCTTGCCGGGACGCGGCAGAAGAGGTAAAACGCCCCTTCCGGTGTATTATAGCCTATCCCCGCTGTATCGAGAATGGCGCACAAGTCGTCCCGCCTTTTCCTATAGGAAGAAAAATCCGCAGGAGCATCCCAGCACTTTGCCACAACCCGCTGAAAAAACGCCGGAGCGTTTACATAGCCCAGTATGCGGGTGGTAAAGGTTACCGCCGCAACCAAATCCTGATTGTCGGGAGCCGCAGGATTGATAACAACGTATCCTATCCGCTCCCCCGGAAGGCTTAAGTTTTTCGCAAATGAGGAGACGATAATACTCGACTCATATACGGGAAAAATAGGGGCTACGGTCTTATTATCATAGACTATCTCCCGATAAGGTTCATCGGCAATGAGATAGGGAGTCCGGCAAACGCCGTTGGCGCCGCTCTTTTGGGAATGCGCTTTGAGGGCATCGGCGAGCGCCTTAATCTCTCCAGAGGTATAGATTTTACCCGAAGGATTATTCGGTGAGTTTATAAGAACTGCGGCTGTTTTTTCTGTCAGAGCCTGAGAGATCGCCTCGATATCGAGAGAGAAGTCTTCCTTTGCAGGAACCGGCTTGAGCACTCCGCCGTGGTTTCTCACATAGTGTCCGTATTCAGCAAAATAGGGAGCGATGACGATAGCCTCATCCCCCGGAGACAGTATGGCTTTGAATACCGCGTTCAGCCCCCCAGCAGCGCCTACGGCCATTATCGCCGAGGCTCCCGGGACAGAAACGCCCTGTTCCCTCGCAACCTTTGCCGCCATAGCGCATCGAGCCCGGGGATAGCCTGCGTTGGGCATATAGCCGTGTACCCCCCGTTCATCCGGCTCCGTCCGGTTTGCCAGCTCACGGATAGTTTCAAGCACTTGAGGCGGCGGCTCCAAATCAGGATTGCCCAAGCTGAAATCAAAAACAGCATCCTCTCCAAACTGCTTTTTAAGCCGAATTCCCTCTTCAAACATCTTTCGTATTATAGAAGCGGAATTCATAGCTTCACTGATATATGGCGCAATTCCCATAGTTACCACCTCACCTTACTTTTATCGCTATAGTCCCTCTCCAGCATACCACAGAATTACCGATCCGTGCCACACTATATTGAAGAATTATGAAAAAATCTCTTGTCAATTCGTCCTTTCCATATTATGATTTTCATAGTGCTTACAGGTGTTATTTTATTCTGGCGTTCCTAAGTCGGAGGTAAGCCCATGTTTAGTGACATTATTATCCTCGCCGGAGGTTCCGGCGCACGGCTCTGGCCCGCTTCCTGCGTCAATACGCCCAAACAGTTCCTCTCGGTAGACAACGAAAAAACGCTTTTTCAGGCAGCTCTGGAGCGCGCCTTTCATCTTGACAGCGCCGGTTCTATCTTGGTTGTCACCCACCAGGATTTCTCCTCCCGGATAGCCCGGGACTGCCGAGAACTGCTCGACAGGTTCGATGAAAGCCGCAGGCGGGAACTACGGGAAAAACTGTTTATCCTTCCCGAACCGGAGGCAAAAAACACCGCCTCCGCTATCACTCTTGGTTGTATATGGCTCTTCTCCCGCAGCGGTCACCGGAATTCTACCGTCCTCGTCATGCCCTGCGATCATATCATCGGCGACAGAGAAGCCTTCGCCGCGGACATAACCCTCGCCTCACGGCTTGCTTCAGAACGGGATGGGTTGGTGTTTCTCGGCATTCCCCCCAATGAAACCGCCACTGCCTACGGCTATATTCAGTCAGGACAGGAGGTTTCATTCCCGAATAGCGATCCTTGCCCTGCCGGAAAGGTGTTCTGCGTACAGGGCTTTAAGGAAAAACCGGACAAAGAGAGCGCTTTGCAGTACTGCGAAGCGGGGAATTATTTTTGGAACAGCGGAATCATAGGATTTAGAGGGGAATACCTCATGGAGAGCCTGCGCTCCTATACTCCCGCTGTCTACGATCCCCTCATATCCCTTGCCGAAACAGTTGCCTCCTGCGGAATCGGCTCCGATCAGGGAATCTCTACCATAACCGGCTGGGGCGGACTCGACGACATATATGGAAAGATACCGGCTCTCTCCATATCCCGGGCGGTGGCAGAAAAGGACGGGGCAGGATACACAGTCATTGCCGGCTTCCCCTGGGCGGATGCCGGGAATTGGGAGGTGTTTTCCCGCTTTAGGCAGGAGGAAATTCCTGCGGCAGATACCCCTTCCATGGTGGCAAAAATCGACAGCTCCGACTGTTATGTCTGGTCCGATATTCCCGTAGCCCTTTGCGGAGTGGAAGATCTCATCGTAGTCATAAAAAACGGCCAGGCTCTCATACTCAGGAAGGGACACGGAGATAAAATCAAGGAATTGCCGGAACATATGAGGAATTTTGAAGCAGAGATGTAGCATACGTTTCAGCTCTTCGTTGATAATAGTTTTATATGTTGCTATAGTGGGTATATGAGATTTCTGCGGAACAGTTTGGTGATTGTTCTTTTTGTAACAACGGCTCTCTTCGCCCAAGAGCAGATACAACACTCTGATCCGACCTTCATTATTGAAGAGATAAGCTATAATATAACCGGAATAACTAGGGAACATAGCATTCGAACCACCCTGGGGTTAAGAACGGGGGAGCGCTTTTCTTCCATTCAGGAACTGGAATGGTATGTGCAAAGAAAAAAACAGCTCTTGCAGAATCAACGGGTTTTTGAATCCTCGGATATTACCTATACCCTGGGTGTTTCTCAGGGAACGGGTTCTCAGGGAACCGATGAACCCATGGTTGTTCCGGTACGCCTTCTGGTAACAACCGTAGATTCCTTGAATCTCATAGGCCTTCTTGCTCCGAAATACTCAAGCGCCAACGGTCTCGAACTCAAGTTAAAGCTCCAACATTTTAATTTTTTCGGTTCCATGCAGCCCCTGGATACGGATATAGTGTTCAAGTATGATGAATACGGCAGCAACATAATCGGCGGAAACCTCGCATTTGCTATCCCCTTTAATGCCTGGGGCGCAAATGCTTCATGGATCTTTAATACCGGTATTGAATGGCCCATTGGGGAGAACCCCTATATCAGCTTCAACACAGGGCTTCTTTTTAGTATCCCCTTCAATAGCATGTCCATAGACATAGGCATTACCCAGGGGCTTACCGCCTTTCAGAGGGATGATGAGAACAGGCTCTATCTGGGGGATGAGCTCTATTTCACGGAAAAGGCATCCCTTTCAATGCCCTTTGTCATTACTACAATACACGGAATGGGGGACATCAAGTGGGTTCCCTCCGCTTCCTTTACCTATAACTGGGATGCAGACGGTATCACCAATGATGATTTGAAGAGTCCCGTGTTCAGCTTTGGTCACGGCATTTCAGGGGGGGAGGTCAACTGGAATGAGAATTTCCGTTCCGGCTTTTCAGCATCCTTTACAAACAACTTCTCCCTCAATTACGGCAAAGACGGAACGCTTCATCCTTCTCTGGAAGGGGTGTTTCAGTTTTTCCTGAGTAACTCCCATCTGGGTTTCAACAGCCGCTTGCAGTGGTTCGCTCTGCTCAGTACGGATACCCTGAATATCCGCGATACCCTGCGGGGAATAAAACAGAATACCGAGGTGGAAAGCGCCTTTATGATAAACCTCGATCTTCCGATAAAGCTGTTCAGAACGAATTGGCGCGCCTTCGGCGCATGGCTTACCAGAAAGGAAGCCCGTCCCGGAATCAGCATTATCGACTTTGAACTTCAGGTTTCGCCTTTTGCGGACATCGCTTTTATACATGACAAACAGACAGACAGATGGTACCATCCCGCCGACGCCCTCTACTCGGCAGGGCTGGAGCTGCTCGTGTTTCCGCTGCGGTGGAGGAGCGTTCAGGCCCGGTTCAGTCTTGGACAAAATCTGAAAGAACTGGTGAAATCACCGGAAAATCTATTGCATATCGGAACATATGATGTGTATATCGGGGTGGGACTGCACTATTAAGGGAAAAAAGAGAAGGTAAAAGGGAGAAAAGGTACTATATAGAAGAAGGGGTTCTGCCATAGAATATGACAGAACCCCTTCTTTTTACAGTCTATACTGTTTTACCGCTTAGAACCAGAAACGGATACCGATGTTTGCCGGAATATTCCAGTACAAACCAATAGGACTGATGTGGAGACCGATTCCAGGGGCTACCTGGATATAGGGTTCCAGGAATCCGTCCAAGAGGAACATATTCAGTCCCGCTACAAGTCTGGCTCCTACGGCAAAACTAGGGGAATTACTGATGAATACACTACCGAAAAGACCCCAGCCTGCGAAGAAGTTAAGGGGTCCAACGACGGGCTGGTTTATGACCCACATATCCGCTGTGAGACCAATACCAAAACCGCTGCCGCGGATAGTAGCGTCCACTGCGAATACCCAAGGGATATCGTCGAGCTTAAACGTAATCGCCGCACCGCCGAGAGCACCGCCGGCACGTCCGTAACCGCCGTAACCGCCGCCGCCCTGTATACCGATACCAATCGCAGACAGACTCATTGTTCCGATACACAGCAAAAGAGCTGTCAATACCAATAATTTCTTAGCCATTTAAATCCTCCATAAAAATTATGCTAGAGCAAACATACACTTAAAGATAACGCATTTGTCAATGTAGTACAAGAGAAATAGCGGAGAAAAAAGAGGTTTTTTACATTTTTAGTTATATTATAACACAATTTTAACGAATAATTGTATTTGACATCTGCTTATGGGTATACCCTTTTCATTATCCCCAAAAAGGGCTATAAAATAAGTATGGATTTTAACGAACTTGAATTGGATGAAAATCTTGCAAAGGGAATTGCCGAAGCAGGGTATATCACTTGCACACCTGTACAGGAACAGGTTCTTTCGGCAGCCCTGGGCGGGGTTGATCTGTATGTGCAGTCCCAGACAGGAACCGGGAAGACAGCCGCCTATCTGACTACCATTCTGCAGCGCCTTGCGGGAGATTCCGCACTTTCAGGGAAGAAGGCGCTCGTTATGGTTCCCACCAGGGAGCTCGCAGTTCAGGTTGAACAGGAAGCGAAACTTCTCGGCAAATATATGCCTTTTAAAATGGCAAGTTTTTACGGCGGAGTCGGCTACACCCAGCAGAACGCGCAGCTCCGGGAAGGGGTGGATCTCATCATCGGAACCCCCGGACGGGTCATCGACCTGCAGCAGTCGGGAACAATGGACATGAAAGAGGTTGCCTTCCTCGTTATCGACGAAGCAGATCGTATGTTCGATATGGGATTCTATCCCGACCTGCGAAAACTCATAAAGGTGCTGCCCAAGGCCGAAAACCGGCAAACTATGCTTTTTAGTGCGACCCTCAATAACTGGGTAAAAAACCTCGCCTGGGAATACACCATCGAGGCGAAGGAAATAACGATAGAAAGCGATCAGGTTACTGTCGAGGAGATCGACCAGATAATCTACCACGTATCCAGCGAGAAGAAGATGTCCTTCCTTTTGGGGATACTCGCCAGAGAAAAGCCCGAAAGCGTTATCGTCTTCTGTAACACCAAACGTATGTCCGAGGTGGTGGCGAAGCGGCTCAAGATAAACGGCTTTGAGACTGAATTCATCATCGGGGATCTTCCTCAGGCAAAACGGCTCCAGGTTATCGAATCCTTTAAACGGGGTTCCCTCTCCTGTCTGGTGGCTACCGATGTGGCTGCACGGGGGATCGACGTCAACGATCTCGCCATGGTGGTGAACTACGACCTGCCCAACGAGGCGGAAAACTACGTACACCGGATCGGACGAACCGCCAGAGCGGGAAAGACCGGAAAAGCCTACTCCCTTTGCAGTGAGCAGGACGTGTACAACCTTCCGGCAATAGAGAAATACATCGAAGCCCAGATACCCTCGGAAATAGTCTTTGACGATATGCTCGCAGAGGACAAGAGCGCCGGTATGCACATACGAATAAATCGATACGAAGACGATGACGGACGCAGATCCGATTTCCGGGGCAGACCTCCCAGAGGAAGAACGTCCGGTGAGCCGAGGCAGCGATCCGATATCGGCAGAAAACCGGGCAGACCTGCATTCGAAAAAGGCGCTTCGGGACGTTCTCAGGACGGCTCCTCCGGACGGCAGGAAAGACGTTTTGATGATACCCGCAAAAAGCCCGCTCCCCGTTCCGACAGACGCCCCGATTCACGGCGAAACGATCCCCGGAACAGACAAGCCGACTCTACAGCGGATATGTCACAGTTATCCTTTGACGAACGGATGGCTGTCTACAAACAGAAGTACGCCGGCAGTGAAACCGCCAGAAAGCCCGAAGGAAAACCAGCCGGACAGGCTCAGAATGGACTTGTCCCGAAAGGATCAAATCCCCGCAAAAACCAGCGGAAGGATGCTCCCAAAGGACAGAACGGTGAAAGAACCGCTCAAAAACAGTCTGGACAACAGCGCAAACCGGAACAGACATCACAGAACCGCCCGCAGCAGAAGCGTCCCCCGGTGAATAAAAAACCGGAAAACACTGCCGTACCGCAACAAACGCCGGAGAAGAAGGGTTTATTCAGCAAGATAAAATCACTTTTCGGCGGAAAAGGAACAAAATAGAAGGCAGCAAGGAGCAATGTCGCTTGTGGGGAGCTTAATTTGATGTTGGGGGAACTCCCCCGAAGGTCGGGGGAGTGTAATCTGACATTGGGGGAACTCCCCCGAAGACTGGGGGAATGTAATCTGACATCGGGGGAACTCCCCCATCCGTCCAGCCCTCGCCCCTAATCCTAAAACTAAGAGCATTATTTAATACGCCAATAACATTAATTGACAATGAAGATGATGAAGTGTCGGACAACTAATTTTTGTTCACGGCAGAAAATGTTGTGAGCAAGTTTCATGTTAAGAGGCGAAGGATAGATGATGGAAAACGAAGCATATAATCAAAGAGCTCCAATAGCTCATACTATAAACGTGACAAAAGACGGACTTTTTGTGGATGGCACACTTGTTTCTCCCAGTGAAGAAAAGCGGTATAAAAATTACAAAGTGATTTGGGATACCGCAGGACGAAATACTGAGATTTACGGACAGCTTTGTTGAAACGCATTGAAACCGCTGGGATTGCCTTATCCCCCAAAGTCCGAAAACTACTTGCCGCAAACGGAGTTACAGTTATAGACTAACCTCCTTCCTCATTTCTCTCTTGTCAGCGCATCCAGATATCCCAGCAGCCGCTCTTTATGCTGTTTTGACAGGGTGTTAAACTGAATGAGGAGCAGACCTGTTTGACTGGCGGAAGCAAAGCCATAGGGGTCTGTCGGGACAGCGCCGCTGAGTAGTTTTTCCAGCAAGTGTTCGTTTACTGCTCTGCCGCTGAGGATGCAATCCAGGGATACGTTGAAATACACCGGGATACATAATCGCTGGTGTGTTGGTAGTTCCCCTCGTAATCGATGTGATACACCGAAACCTGTACCGACGGCTTGTACTTTTGGTAATATAGGTTTATCAGTTCCAGCATCACCCCGGAATCTTTACCCCCGCTGAATGCAACGACGATGTGCTCGAAGTGTGAACAGATGAGATCCATCCGTTCCATGAAAGCCTCCAGTACGTTCTTATTGCAGAAAATCTTTCCCATGGGTTCCCCCTTTTACGTGCACGTGAAAGGGTTATGAACGAAACAATTCTTCAACCCTTATTCGTGGATTATGATACCGTCTTCTTGCTATTGTGCGGTCTCCGTAGTCGATAGCTTTTACGGGACACCAGCTTATACAGGCCATGCAATGTTCGCAATGGTGTTGCCACTGAGGTGGCGCCCATTCAGGTTTGCTTTTCCCTGTCTGGTCTGAACCTTTTTCGCAGCGGATATTCGATACAGGACAGAGTTTTTCACAGAGACCGCAGCCGGTGCAGGTATCGTGTACTGTAAAGGCCGTATCGAGGGCTTCAATATTATGATACAGATTGCTTGCGGTGATCGGAAATGTCTTTACGGATACAACTCCGGCGGAGATATGGGAAGCGTACTTTGTAAGCCGTTTATCCGCCCTGGACAGGGTTACGTTCATTTTCTTCGGGTCGGAGGGATTATACAGGGCTATATAATTCCCCTTCATGTACAAACCTTTGCCGTA
>JAITWB010000015.1 GCA_031285525.1 Spirochaetaceae bacterium | reverse complement strand
CTATTTTCCTCGATGAAATCGGTGATATGCCTTTGGATCTTCAGGCAAAACTGTTGCGGGCGATTCAGTCCAAGAGTTTTGAGAAGGTGGGGTCCAGCGAGACGATCTCTGTGGATGTTCGGATTCTTGCGGCTACGAATAGGGATATCGAGAAGCTGGTAGAGGAAGGGAAGTTCCGGGGAGACCTCTATTATCGGTTGAATGTGGTACCCCTGTATATTCCGCCTTTGCGTAAACGTACCGAGGATATTCCTTCGCTGGCAGATTTTTTCTGTAGAAAGTTCAGCAAGGAAACGAAGAAGAATTTTCTGGGTATATCGGAACAGGCGATGGGAGCGCTGCTTTCCTATGCCTGGCCGGGGAATATCCGGGAACTTGAAAATACGATAGAGCGGGCCTGTGTTATGGGCAAGCCTCCTTATATTCAGCAGGATGATTTGCGCCTTAATCTGCGCACTATGCCTGATGACAATTTTTCCGGGGATAAAACGCTAAAGACTGCGCTGAATACCTTTAAGAGGCAGTATGTCAGGCGGATTCTCGGAGAGCATAAGTGGAACCAGACGGAAACAGCCAAGGCGCTGGATATTCAGAGAACCTATCTGTCCCGTTTGATGAAAGAACTCGATATCAAGGAATAATTTTTAAGAGGAGTATTGTGATGGCTGGCATTAAGGTTGTTTCGGGAGAAGAAAAGAAGAGCGTATCCGATGTATTAGGCGGATTGCTGGTGAAATATCGTGTGGTTATCATAGGTCTCGTAGTTGCGCTGATTCTGGCAGCAGTGGGTATTGCTGCGGGGCTTGCGATTTCTGAAGGTGTGAGAACCAAGGGACTCACTGAATTCGATACACTAACGGAGTCCTTGGTGAGTGCACGTTCTGAGTTGACCGGGGATGCGCTTTCTGCAAAGGAAGATGAGATTCTTTCGTCCCTTGATGGTTTGGTTTCCAAAAACAGCCGGAATGTCGTTGGCGTTCGCGCTTCGATGCTAAAGGCGGAGATATATTTTGCCCGTGAGGACTGGGCAAGCGCAAAGGATGCCTGGATAAAGGCATCTGATATCGATTCCAAGGCCTATACTGCACCCCTCTGCCTGTATAACGCCGCTGTGAGCAGCGAGGAGCTGGGAGACCTTGACGGCGCTGTGACGCTATTGGGGAAAGTTGTAGAGAATACCGATTTTTCCCTGAGACAGGAAGCTTTGTTTAGTCTGGGACGGATCGAGGATCAGCGGGGAAATTATGCGGCGGCGGTGGAGCAGTATGAGAAGATGCTTGCCGAACAGCCGAATGATTCATGGACTCTCTTGGCTCATTCAAGAATACTTCAGCTCCAGGCTGAGGGCAAGGCGGAGTAGCAGTGTCAGGGCGTAGAGATCGGAATGCAAAAAGGATGTTGCTGTTTCTGCCTTTTTTTGTTGTAATACTTTTTTGCAGCTGCGGTCTTGAAGTCTTTTATTATCTTGAGCCTCCCTATTATCTTGGATATCCCTCTACGACAGATCCTGCAGAGCGAACCTTCAAGTTCGACACCGCAGATTCGGCTAATATACGGAACGGAGATATATACCGGGGGACTCAAGTCTATTACCGCATTTATAATAGTGCAAACAAAATGCGTTCGGACAGGAATAGCATTTCGAACCGTAATGCGGAGTATTCTATTGAAGGGTTTCGGGCTCTGGAAAGGCTGAACTATCAGCCCATGACTTCACCAAACTCTTCCTCTATTCTGCTTGCTTCCTCTTCCTCAAATAGACGGGTTGCGATTCGTTTGTTTGAAGAAGGTTCGGCGGATCCGTATTTTGCAGGCTTGTATCTGGGCAGCGCTGCCATAACAGAACGTGTTCCCACTGCCAGTATATTACGGTACGATACCCTTCGAAGCTTTGATTTTAAGAAAGAGGGGGTTGATCTGCCTCGGGGAAGTGACTCCGATGTGGAATACACCTCTTCTTACGGAACCACTGTATGGTATATTCAGGCATACGCCGTTGCCTATGGGATGAACACTACCTTTCAGGCTATCTACAGTCAACTCCTCGACCTGGGATCAATAGAAATAGATACAAGCATCCCATAGAAAATGAATGAACAGAAAGAAAAAAACATTTTGTGAAAAATCTGCCGGGAACCGGGGTCGAACCGGCACAGCATTACTGCCGAAGGATTTTAAGTCCTTTGTGTCTACCTATTCCACCATCCCGGCGGTGAGACTCCATAATAATCCGAGAAGCAGGACAAAGTCAATACTTTCAAGAAAACTTGCGTTTTAAGAAAAGCTGACGTTCCTCTTTTATGCCTTGTCCGGCTGCATACATTTTGATAAACTATTCTATATTATGGATACTGTTGAGATACGGTGCCTTCCTCGGGAAGGGGCAAAACTACCGATGTACCAAACCCTTGGCGCTGCAGGAGCGGATGTGTGCGCCTGTATTTCAGACCCCCTGACTCTTTTACCAGGGGAACGGTTTGCGGTTCCTACAGGGCTTTCCTTTGAAATACCCGAGGGCTATGAGATACAGGTACGTCCCCGGTCGGGACTCGCCATCAAGCAGGGAATCGCCTGCGTCAACTCACCGGGTACCATCGATTCGGATTACCGGGGCGAGGTCGCCGTAATACTGATAAACCTCGGCTCGGAACCTTTCAGGATAGAAAACGGTGACCGTATCGGGCAGCTCGTTGTTGCGCCGGTAACCAGAGGCATTTTTGAGCGGGCAGAAAAACTGTCAAGCACCCAACGGGGCAACGGAGGTTTCGGTTCCACCGGAAAGAGGTAAGAGATGCGCCATGTGATGTTCAAGTACCTGATAAAGGAGCTATTGCTCTACTTTATCGTCTCATTCATCTTTTTTTTCCTCATCTTCTTCGTAAACCAGATACTCCTCATGGCAGAGGATATCCTGAAAAAACGGGTTCCTCTGGGGGATGTAACTCTCCTCATCATCTATGCGCTCCCCTCGGTGGTGGCAACCGCCGCGCCCTTTGCCACGCTGGTCGGTTTTCTCATGTGTATCGGCAAACTGGTCACAGACAACGAAATCCTCATACTGCGGGCGCTGGGAATCTCCTTTAGAACCATAGCCGTACCGGTCATTATTGCAGGGATTGTGATTTCGGTGGTGTCCTTTTTCGTCAACGATTACCTGCTTCCCATGGGGACTCTGGAATTCAACAAACTCTACCGCCGTATAATAACATCCAATCCGGGACTGGAACTGGAATCGAATTCCATCAGGCGGAACGAAAACTCAACCCTGGTTACGGGAGAGGTAAAAGACAGAGCCGTTTCAAGCCTGCTCTTCTTCGATACCGACAGCGATGGAAACCAGCGGTTCATTGCGGCTTCGGACTCCCTGGTATTAAACTCTGACGATCCCAGGATTCTCATGCAGCTTTCCATGGATAATGCGGTTATCGCAACGCTGAATAAAGGAAACCCCCAGTCCTTTGATTACATGCGCACAGTCAGCACCCTGATGAATGTGTTTTCCTCCAGTTTTGCCTACGGATACGGTTCCTCCCTCAACCCCCGGGAGATGACCTCCTTTGACTTGCAGAAGGAACTCACCAAGCTCGAAGCGGAGGAGGCCTCTCCCCGAACGATCAATACCTATCGGTTGGAATATTACAAGAAATTTTCCATTCCCTTTGGTTCCATCTTTTTCGCTCTTTTGGCGTTCCCCCTGGCGCTCATATTCGGTAAGCACAATGGGCAGACCGTGGGGCTTATCATCGGGCTGGTGATTTCGGTACTCTACTGGGCGATGCTCATCGGAGGACAGACCTTTGGATACCGTTCG
>JAITWB010000176.1 GCA_031285525.1 Spirochaetaceae bacterium | reverse complement strand
CTTTAGAACCCAAGTTCGCGCGTTCAAACCCGGCCGAAGCCGTCGGATTTTTCAGGGCGAAAAAAAAAATCCTCAGCACGCCTTCCTTCGGAAGGGAAGCAAATCTGTGGGTCCCATGTCGTAAATTTACGGCATGTAAAAGATCTCTAAATGCTACGTGGAAGTCAGGCATATTCAGGCTAAATTTACCTGCCATTTCTCGCCCACAATGTTCTACCTTAGGCTGCTAGGATCTCACGAAGACGACTAGTGGAGAAAGTTGGAAACATCTAAATTACAGGCTTACAATTCTAGCTTTCTCTGCTTAGGTGGCGTTGCAGGGTGAAAATGGTTGGGAAAGTTTGAAAGTCCAATACGGGGATAGTATAATAAGCCACAAGGCTGAGGTGCTTCCGGTTAGCATAAGCTGAAGGACCCCAAAGGAAAAGAAGAAAGAAGAAAGAATATCCTCATGGAGTTCAAAATCGTCAACCAGAACGCCCTCTTCGGAAAAACAATACCGGAAGCGGAGTTCCGTAAAACCGTAGCTCAACTCTACATCAAATACAACCAGCCCGAAGAAGCCCTCAAAGAATACCTGCTTCTGGTCAAACTGGAACCAGGAAACGCCGAATACTATTACAATATCGGCAGTCTCTTCGAAAAGCGTGAACGTTCTGACCAGGCTATCGGTTACTACCAGAAGGCTATCGAGTTAAACCCAAAGCATATAAAAGCCCATGCCGCCATGGGACTCCTCCTCTACCGGGGCAAACAGATCGCCGAAGCAAAGAAGGAGATCCACACTGCTATTTCCCTGGATCCCAACGCCTATTCCTCCTATTACTACCTTGGGAAGATCCTCAAGGAATCGAAGGACTATGTAGGTGCGGTAAACGCCTTTGAAAAATCCATGCGGGATCCCGAATATCGGCAAAAGTCGATGATCGAACGGGGCATATGCTACTTCAGCGCCAACAACACCGAAAAGGCGGAGGCCGAATTCGAACGCGCCATCAGCGCAACCCAGGATGAAGCCTCACCGGATACCCTCTATGCCCGCTATTTCCTTGCATCGTGCTACGAAAAAGCCCGGGAGATCGATAAAGCTATAGCCCAATGGCAAAAGATCTATGCAAAAAAGCGTGGATTTAAGGATGTGGCGGATAAACTCGCCCAGTACAGCGATCTTCAGGCAAACGATCAGATGAAGGAATATCTCACCTCTTCGTCCGAAGATTTCATTAAAATATGCACCCGTCTTGCACTGGTCGGTTTTAACCAGGAAGCGAAGGACACGGCGTCCACTAAATTCGGCTGCCGTATTCTCGCCACAGAGGCAAAATCCGCAGAAAATTGGATGAACGTCAGGCAGCAAACATCACTGCTTCTCTTTTACAGGGATACTGAACTCATTGAAGATGCGGTTCTCCGCTCTCTTCTGGAGGAGATGAAGGCAAAGAATATAAACAAGAGTATCGTTCTCTCCAGCGCAGGTTTTTCACGCCCAGCCCTCTCGTTTGCCGAAAACCGGCCCATAGAACTGGTGGGCAAGGAGAAACTGGAACTGCTTCTCGAAAAAGCCGGAGCAGATGCCTGATGAAGATTCTCTGCGTCTCAGATCAAATAGACCCCCTCGTCTATAGCAATACCGCCAAAGAGCGCTTTGCAGACGTGGATATAGTCATCAGCGCCGGGGATCTACCCTCGGAATATCTGGACTTCATTGTTACTATACTGAACAAGCCGACCTTCTTCGTCTTCGGTAACCACAACCTCGAAGAATTTTCCCGGTATCATAAAGCGGAATCATCCCTTCGGGGGGGCGGATCGGATTCCGCTTACAGTGAAATGCAGTATTCATCCGGGGCAACTTATGTGGGATTCAAGGCTATACGGGCTGGAAAGCTGCTTATCGCAGGAGCCTCCGGTTCGCTGCGTTATAATAATGGGCAGAGTCAGTATACCGAGGCTCAGATGAAATTCCGCCTGATAAAACTGATCCCCAGACTCTTGTACAATCGTCTCCGGTACGGCCGTTATCTGGATATACTGGTAACCCACGCATCGCCGAGGGACATCCACGACAAACCGGATCCCTGCCACCTGGGATTCAAGTGCTTCCGTTGGTTCATGCATACCTTCAAGCCTACATACCTCATCCACGGACACATTCACCTCTATGATATGCAGGATATCAGGGTCTCCACCTTTGAGGAAACCACGGTTATCAACGCATATAGCCATTACATTCTCGAATTTTAAGCAATAATAGGAGTATCGATGGGCGTTTTAGAAGGCCAAACCGATTCTGATTTCTTCAAGGCTCGAAATAAAGCGGTCTTGAACGATCTGCAGCACCTTATTACCCCTGAAGAGACGGAGCTGCTCTCTTTTACTGAGATAAAAAGTATTCTCAAGCCGAAGAACGAAGTCTATCTGGGTATGCAGGCTGTATCCGTAGACCACATCGTGGGCAGCGAGGGGCGGTATCGGGATTTCGATAACCATTTCTTTCCCAGAAATGTCCACCTCAAGAATCGCTGGAAGCGGATAGATGAGGCGCATCTGACAGGCGTTATTCTTCCTCCGATAAAACTCTACGAAATCGGGGGGCTCTACTTTGTCAGGGACGGCAACCATCGGGTGTCGGTAGCGAAGGCTCAGGGGGTCGAGAATATAGATGCCGAAGTGGTCAGTCTCCAGAGTGAGATAAAACTCAAGCCTGTCCGTTCCAAAAGCCAGTTGTTCAAGGCGGTTATTTCCTATGAAAAGCGGGTGTTTTATGCAGAAACCGCCTACGGGGACCTCACCGACGATTGGCGTCTCGATTTTACCAGCGCCGGGCAGTACGATGTGATCTATAACCATATTCAGATCCACAAGTATTATATAAACGAACACCAGACCGAAGAGATAACCATGCCCGAAGCGATTCAGTCCTGGTATGACAACGTATACCTTCCGGTTATAAAGGTGATACGCACCTATCGGCTCCTCCGTAAATTCAATCACCGGACTGCGAGTGATCTCTACGTTTGGATCATCCGCCACTGGGATGAGCTCAAGGGAAAATATAATTGTACCCCCAGCCTGGATCAGGCGGCCCTTGATTTTACTGAAATGTATGGCAGGGGGTTCTTTAAAACCCTTTTGTATAGACTGAAAGCTTCGTTCCGGTAAGAGTTTATCATTTGAAACTTGACGCCAAAAAATTTCAATGGTAAACTGTGTATGTATTGGCAATTTGTTTTCGCGTAAGGATGGTTGTTTTGGAACAAACATATGGTAATATAGCTGTTTTCTTTTTTGCGGGAATACTGATTTTCGCAGGCCTAGCCTGTTTCTTTTTGTTAAAATTGGCTTTCAAAGAAGAAAAACGTCTCAACTATTTGACTGTGCTTGCAGTCGGTGCAGGATTGTTGTTCCTCGGAGGAACCGCCGGTCTTTTAACCGGAAACGCCCTGCTCTTTTTTGTTGCCGTATTGCTGCAAGCCCTCGCCGCTGCAGCCGCAGGTTTTATCAGGTTGAAGGAAACCGCATGGGATAACGGGGTGACGTCAGATGACGGTTCCCTTTCCGATGATTTTCTCGGTGACGATATCTTTGAGGACGAAGAGGAATCCCAAGAGAATAAGCTCATTACCATATCCCGTGATTTTGTGGTAGAAGCGGTGGACACCATATCGGAAGAAATCGGTATGGAGCGGCTGCTGGATTATATCAATAAGACGATGATAGACAAGACCAGCGCCAACGGCGGGGTTATTTTCTTGGTCGATGACTTCGAGGATATCATCACCGTCAAGTCGTTTTACGGGGAATTCCCGCCGCCCTACAAACTTCCCGAAGATTTACCCCATAAACCGCTGCGGGTAGAGACGAATTTCCGTTATGCCCAGTTTAATCTGGGAGAGACCATATTCGGAGAGGTCGCCTCTTCCGGTCATGGGGAGCTGATATTCTCCGGGGCAGATAACGATCGGGTGTTTCAGAACGGTCCTGAAGAATTTCTTAGGTGCGGAAGTTACATAATATTTCCGATGATAGTAAGAGGTACTGTTATCGGTGTAGCGGCTGTTTCTCGCAATCCCGATGCGGCGCCCTTTACACAGGAGGATTTCGAGACCGCCAAGGTAATTACCGACTTTGCCAGCGCCGTTATCAAGATGGTATACGCCTTTCAGGAGTCAGCGGAGCATACAGACATAACGAAGGAAGCGGATGTCGCCTGGAAGGTGCAAAAGCAGCTCTTTCCCACTCGCCTGCCGGTGCTGCCTGATGCTTCGTTCGGGAACTATTTTACCTCCGCCATCGGAATCTGCGGTGATTACTATGACATCGTACCGGTACGGCGGGACAGGATAATGTTGGCTGTTGCCGATGTCGCAGGGAAGGGAATCAATTCGGTCATCGTAATGATCATGATACGGGCTATATTGCAGCTCGTGGTCAATTCGAACAAGGATGCAGCAACGATTATCGACTGGCTCAACAGGGGAATAACCGGTAAGATAAATACCGACCACTATGCCAGTCTTTCGCTGGTCAACTATAACAGCGCCGCGCAGACCATCGAATATGCGGCGGCGGGAAATAACTCGCTTCTCATATGGCGCAAGAAGGACGGCGATGTTGAGCAGATAAGCGTCAAGAGCGATCCCATCGGGCTTGAGCGTACTACCGTGTATACTCAACAGGAGATTGCTGTTGAAAGCGGTGATATTGTGGTTCTGTATACCGATGGTCTTATTGAGGCGATCAATCAGAGCGGGGACCCCTACGGTATGGCGCGGCTCAAGCAGGGTATCAGGCAATTCAGCGAATTGACAGCGAAAGAAATAGCGAATAAAGTTGGAAAAGAAATAGAGGAATTCAAGGGAAGCGCTCATCAGCATGATGATCAAACCCTTTTGGTTATGAAGATTCAGGGATAAGGAAGTAAAGGAGTACTGTTATGGAGTTAAAGATCAGAAAAAACGGTGAAGTGTATATCATCGATGTCAATGGCGAAATGGATTTGTATAATTCATACAAGCTAAAAGAATTGGTAATGAAGATGCTGGAGAAGAATGTGCAGTCATTCATTATCAATCTGGAACAGGTTGATTACATCGACTCATCAGGTATTGGTGCGTTGATCTATATCTGTTCTACGGTCAAAAAAATGAACCTGAAACTGTCGATAACCAATATTCATGGGTCGGTAAAGAAGGTTATCGAGCTGACAAAACTGATGGGATATTTTCCTATTACCAATAGTATTGAAGAAGCGCTTCAGCAGATGCAAGACTAATCTCAATTTTATCAGTTAAGGAATAGGTATATGAATCAAAGTAAAGAATTAACAGCCGATGGAAGCAGCCCTCTCTTTGACAAGACGAATATGTTGTACAAAGAGTTTCCATCGGATTACCGGCAGATTCGGTATTTCACACTCCTTATCGTTCAATCGGCTCCGCTTGAATTGAAGGAGATAAATCTGCTGGAGCAGCAGATCAGTGAAGTAATAAAGAATGCGGTGAAGCACGGGAACGAGTGCGATGTGAATAAAAAGGTGAGAATATGGTATTCCTTTACCCCTACTGATGTGCATCTCGTCGTCGAGGACGAAGGTGAAGGGTTCAAGGATATGGAAAAATGGAATGAATTTAATAGAAAACGTCTTGAATGTCTTTATAATCAGAATTTCGAGGAACTCGCCTCATTTGTTTCGTTCCGTACCATAAAGAGCGATGAGCACGACGGGGGAAATGCCCTGTTTGCCGCTCTCGAATACTGGAACGGAGGCTTTGTCTATAACGATACCCGCAATGGCGTGGCGATGCTCAAGAAATTTCAGCAGAAGCGTCACGGTATTGCCATCGATGGTGAATAAGAAACAGTAACCCCTTTCTCTGAATCAGGGCTGTCCGGTACGCCGAGACAGCCCTTTTTTATGTATCCCGAAGGGACGCATCTTTAAGGATATCCTTTAAAGGGCTGTATATCCGGTATATTTTTTTCCATAACAGTTTTCAAAAAGGAAGCGCCTGTCTTCCTCCTGTATGTCCATAAATTGCAGGCTCAGTATAAAGCTTTTTCCCTTCTTGCTTATCGAAGAGACCTTTGCCTTCATACGAAACAGTCTTCCTTGAATGTTTATTTCCGTATCAAGGAAGGCTCCCTCAGAAATATCGCCGAATTCGCCTCTCAGAAGCATCTCCGAATCATCGAGAAACAGTACGTCTCTTCCGTAAAAGGCACTGTTTTTCTCTGCTGTTTTTACCATACCGGATACAGCAGGGCTTCCGTCGTTGCTGTCATCCATTTTGTATATCATGCCGGGAATAAGTATCTTGTATACTCCGTCTGACCTTTTGCAGGATGAATCAAAACGTATTCCCCGCTTTTTAAAATAGAGTTCTACAGTTACCTCTTTGGGAAGAACTGTTTCGGGGGAGGAAAAAATGATTTCTGAATCGGTAAAATAGCATTGTTCCCCATCCAAAAAGAGCTGTCCCCCACGCCAGGAAATGCTCACCGTAGAACC
This sequence comes from Spirochaetaceae bacterium, assembly GCA_031285525.1. The sequence goes on along the minus strand of JAITWB010000176.1, from coordinate 1,104 downwards.
TTGCTCAACGAGATATGCAATAATCAATTCCCGTTCCAGCGGGGAGAAGGGGTTATTCACCTATAGGACCTGTAAAATGAATCTGATCGATCAGCCAACCCAGAGAACCGCCCGCTGCGTCTCCCTGAGCGCCTTCTTCCGACTCTTCTGTGAGGAAGACCAGTAAATCTATGGGATCTTCAGCGGTATAGAGACGCACCGGAACCTCAGCGGTATTTTCGGTAAAGAAGGGTTCTCCGTACCGCCAGGAGGTTACCGCAGGCTTGTCCCGCAGTTCATACAGGAAAATACGCCGGGCGTACAATCGGGAGGGGCTAAACAGATCTTCGGGGACAGAGCGTATGGCAGTGCCTTTAGCGCCTTCAGATCCGCCCTCAGAGGACGTGCCCCCTGACTGTATACCTTCAAGGAGTTTGTTGAGGACAGCTATGACCGGTTCATCCAGAGCGGAAGTATTGAGACTGCCGAAGCCGGTAAGGAAGGGGTATACGGGAGCCGATTTTGCGATAAAAGGGAATCCTTGAGGGACAGGTACGGTTTCTGCAGCAGCGTTTAGCACCGTCGGAGGAGAAAGCAAGGCTCCGGGAGTTCCCTGTTCGGAGGCAAACTCATCGGCCCAGCTGATTACTTCGATCTCTGTGCGTATACCATCCCGGAGGGTTTCTTCGGTTGGGATAAAGACAGCCCGCTGTTCCGCCTGGGTGCAGGCAGAGAGGACAATGAGTGAGAAACAGGTGATATAGAGAAGCCAATGATATACTCTCATACTGTTCTTATATCATAGCACATACTCCCTTATCTGGACAATCTTCCGGGATATCAATAGAATAGTTTATAGAATATATGTACGGAGATAGAGCAATGGCACAGGTAACAAATACACAGACCCCAAGAACACTGGCGGAAAAACTTCTCGCAAATCACTTGGTTGCAGAAGGTACGCTGCCGGAGAAACGGGGTGAAGATATCGCGATTCGTATAGACCAGACCCTCACACAGGATGCCACAGGAACGATGGCGTACCTTCAGTTTGAAACCATCGGTATTCCCCGGGTAAAGACGGAGGTTTCCGTTTCTTATATCGACCACAACACCCTCCAGACC
>JAITWB010000175.1 GCA_031285525.1 Spirochaetaceae bacterium | reverse complement strand
GAAGCGGATGTTATCGAAGATGTCATGATAGGCCGGGGACTCGGCAGTTTTTCGACCCTCAAACCGAGGGATTTCACCGTAGGGCGGTTGACGGTGTGTACTGAATTCAGCCGTAAGGCGAAGTCTAACATGATCGGTCTCGGCTATCAGGAGATGATATTCAATTATCTCGGGTCAGGGAAGGATTTTATCACCAAGATGAATATCGATGGGAAGGATGTCATCGAGATCGCCAATCCCATGTCCGAGAACTATCAGTTCCTGCGTCCTTCCATTATACCATCCCTGTTGGGAGCGGAATCTGGCTCCGGCAACGCCGTGTATCCCCACCGGATTTTCGAGATAGGCAAGGTGGCCTATCTCTGTGCCGAAGAGAATACCGGCACCCGTACCCGGCAGCACCTCGGCTTTTTGACCGCCGCAGGGGATGCGAACTACAACGAGATTGCGAGTCAGGTTGCGACACTGCTCTATTTCCTCGGATACGAGTATGCTGTCGAGGAAGCCTCAGATCCCCGGTTTATCCCCGGCAGACAGGCGTCGATACTGGTGGGCGGAAAGTCTGTGGGTATCTTTGGCGAAATCCATCCAGCAGTGCTTGAGAATTGGGCAATTTCTACCCCCTGCGCCGCCGGGGAGATCGATCTTGAAGTTTTGATGAGGTAAGGCTTGTGATACATTGGCAGGTGAAGATAAGCTGTGACTATTCCAGGACGGACATTCCTCAGGACTTTTTGGCTCCTATCCGGCATCCCGTGTTGCATACCTATATTTTGGAGAATAGTGCAGAAATAGATCCCGAGCGAACCCGTCCCTGCGTCATCATCTGCCCCGGCGGCGGGTACGCTATGACTTCGGAGCGGGAGGGTGAACATATCGCCCTCAGGCTGAACGCTCTCGGGTTTCATGCCTGTGTTCTTACATATACTACCGTACCGGGGAATCCTCATGAGCGTTTCCACGGGGCTTTCCCCCTTGCGCTGACGGAGCTCGCCGCATCGGTTGCCTATATGCGGGCGAATGCAGAGAAGCTGTACATCGACCCCGAACGTATCTGCGTGATGGGCTTTTCTGCCGGGGGACACTTGGCTGCCAGTCTGGGGGTCTTCTGGGACAGCGCCTTGATGAAGGATTTGCTTGCCAAGGGGGTCATCCCTGCGGTGACTGATGCAGCGCAGGTAAAGCCGAATGCACAGATTCTGTGCTATCCCGTGATAACATCATCCGGGGAGTTCGCCCATGAGGGTTCCTTTCGGACACTGTTGGGAGATCGGTATGAAGAGCTTTGCGCGCTGATGTCGCTGGAAAATCAGGTGACCTCTGTGACTCCCCCGGCGTTTATCTGGCATACCTATGAAGATGACGCAGTGCCTGTGGAGAATTCGCTCCTGTTTGCAGCGGCTCTGAGACGCAAACAGATTCCCTTTGAGCTGCATATATACCAGAAAGGCGTACACGGTCTTGCCGCTGCGAACAGCGAAACCTGCGGTCCCGGCGGAAGAACCATTCAGCCCCAGTGTCAGAACTGGATAGATATGGCGGCTGCTTGGCTTCGTTCGGTGTAACTACGGCAGGGGTAACATCCTGCGGCTTCGTTTATTGACATAACGCCGATACGTGATATACTTCTCTTTATGGAAGATTATTCGATTCAGAATCCTGATGTTGCTGCGCTGAAAGCGGGTGAGAAACAGCGTTTTATTGTGGGCGTATACTGCTGGATGGCAGCGGCTCTCGTGGTGACCGGCGGAGCGGCTTTTGCCGCCTCTGCGAATATGACCTTTATGCGGCTCATACTCACCAACAGTTTCCTGTTCTTTGGGCTTATCATTACCGAGTTCGCTCTGGTTATGTGGCTCTCTGCAGGTATACGGAAGATGAGCGCCCCTCTGGCAACGGCGGTGTTTTTTCTGTATGCGCTGGTAAATGGATTGACTCTCTCGGTGGTGTTCTTTGCCTTTACCCGCACCTCTATCGCTCTGGCGTTTTTTCTCTCCGCAGCTATCTTCGGCGGTATGAGCGCCTACGGTTTGATAACCAAAAACGACCTTACCAGGGTCGGCAGTTATTTGATGATGGCTCTGGTGGGACTCATTCTGGCGAGTGTTATCAATATATTCATCAATTCCAGCGCCTATACCTGGATGGTCAGCATGGCAACGGTGGTTATCTTTACGGGACTCTCTGCGTGGGATGCCCAGAAGCTTAAAAACATGGCTGTTGCCGAAGAAGGAACCGATATCCATACCCGGCAGTCCATCTACGGGGCTCTCCAGCTCTACCTTGATTTTATCAATATCTTCCTTGCTCTGGTTCGGCTCTTCGGAAAGCGGAACTAAGGGGCTGCCTGTATTCCGCTGAAGCTCCGAGTCTGCGTTCTATTTCCAAAAGGCGGTTATACTTTTCTGTCCGTTCGCTGCGGCTGACGGAGCCTGTTTTTATGAGCCCGCCGCCCATGGCGACTGAGAGGTCTGCGATAAAGGTGTCTGCTGTCTCTCCGGAGCGGTGGGATATGATGTAGTGCCAGCCTGCTTCCCGGCAGAGGGAGATGGCTTCCATGGTTTCGGTGACTGTGCCGATTTGGTTGAGTTTGATGAGTACCGCATTGGCGCTCTTTTCTGTGATTCCCTTCTTTATAAAAGCAGGATTGGTGACAAAGAGGTCGTCTCCTACGGTGAGGATTTTGTCTCCTACGGCGGCGGTGAGCTTTTTGAAGCCTGCCCAGTCTTCTTCGGCGAGGGGGTCTTCCCAGGAGAAGATGGGGTATTTTTGTACCCAGTTTTGAACGAGGGAGATCATCTCGTCGGAGGTTTTTTTGCCGCCTCCGGACCATTTGAGGTTGTAACCGCTGTTTTCAAAAAAGCTGCTGGACGCTGAATCGATACTGAGAGAGATGTCTTTGCCGGGGGTGTAGCCTGCTTTTTGTATGGCTTCGAGGATTACTGCGACGGCATCTTCGTTGCTGCCCAGGTTGGGGGCGAAACCGCCTTCGTCGCCTACGCTGGTTTCCAGATGGCGGTTTTTCAGCACCGTTTTGAGGGCGTGGAATGTTTCGGTGACCCATCGGAGTCCTTCGCTAAAGGAGTGTGCCCCAATCGGGATTATCATGAATTCCTGAAAATCGATGCTGTTGTCAGAATGTACCCCTCCGTTGAGGATGTTGCACATGGGGATCGGGAGCCGTCTTGCGCCGCTTCCTCCGAGGTAGAAGTAGAGGGGGAGTTTTGCGTGGGCGGCGGCGGCACGGGATACTGCCATGGATACGCCGAGTATGGCGTTGGCTCCCAGGTTTGACTTAGTCGGGGTTCCGTCGAGGGTTATCATCTTCGCATCGATGCCGATTTGGTCTTCGGCGTTCATTCCCCGGATTTCGGGGGCGATGATCTCACGGATGTTGGCGACGGCTTTGGTGACTCCCTTGCCGCCGTACCGGGCAGGATCCTTGTCTCTGAGCTCCAGGGCTTCATGTATTCCGGTACTCGCACCTGAGGGGACGGAGGCTGCCGCAACAGTTCCGTCTTTTAGTTCAACCCAGACCCGTACCGTGGGGTTTCCCCGGGAATCCAGTATCTCCATGGCGTCAACATACATGATCGTGTTCATTATAATCCTCCATTTTTAACTATAGGGGACTCAATTTCTCCTGTCAAATGAAGGATTTCATGATTTGTATCGTCTTTTCCCGCTCTTCGGGAGATTCGAGGCGCATACTGACGATGCCGTTTTTTACTGTGAGCTGAAGGAGGGAGCTTCCTTCGGTATTTGTGTCCGGCAGGGGGATGATGGCTTCAATATCGCTGTACCAGAGGAGTTTTCCGTCGGCGCAGATGCCTTTTTCGTATACCCCGCTGATGGAGCGGTAGATGATGTCCTGCATTGCCATGTGTACACAGAGACCCCCGCTCAAGCCCAGTACGATGTTCAGGAGTCCTCCGAAGTCCCTGAAGAAGAGCAGTGCAAACAGGAGCGGAATACAGGCGAGGGCGGCGATGAAGGGGATGGATTTTTTTCGCGGAAAGGGAAGCAGGCAGCTGCCCAGCTTGTTGAGAAGCGGTTTTTTTGCCCCTATCCAGTAGATTACGGCGGCTATGCAGAGGATGCCGAGAATGCTTGGTATTCCCGCCTTGGCGGCAGAAAAGAGTGCGTTACTATTCATAATGGATATACTAGCCTTCCTGTGCTGAATGACGCAATAGGTGTTATTATTACTGGTTTTTTATTCTACACTGTGATACAATGAGAGGGCTGGTGGATGAGTTATATGTACTATTTTGTCTTTTAAGGGATTTTTTTTATGAATGTAACGCTGATTCTCTATGTTGTCTCGGCATTTGTTTTATCAGCTGTTTTTGTTCCTGTTATATTGTGGGTATGCAGACGTTTTAACTGGTATGATTCGTTTGATGAAAGAAAAGTACATACAGGACTCATTCCAAGACTCGGAGGCGTTGGTTTTGTCAGCGCATTTGTTATAGTTGTCTGTGTTTTGTTGTTTTTTACGTACCCTGGCTGGGGGAAAAGGTTTCTTCCTCTTATTGCCGGAGGGTTGATTATTCTCGTTTTCGGCGTTGTAGATGATTTTAAGAATCTTTCAGGGCGGATCAAGCTGCTGGTTCAGGTCATCGTTTCTCTGATTGTGTTAGCCGGAGGCTTTCGGTTTATCAGTATTGGACCCATTCAACTTGGGTGGGTTGGGTATGCGCTGACTTTTGCCTGGCTTATCGGTGTTATTAATGCATTTAATCTTATCGATGGTATCGATGGATTGTGCGGAGGACTTTCGTTTTTCGGTATTCTCACCTTTGGGCTTGTGTTTCTGTTTAGAACCGAGGATAACGTTCTTGCGGCAGTCTGTTTTGTCTTGGCCGCCTCTGTGGCAGGTTTTTTATTGTATAATAAACCTCAGGCGAAGATTTTTATGGGTGACGGAGGCAGTCAATTCCTTGGTTATATGATAGCTATATTGCCTCTCCTTTCAGAGGATTCGGGGCTTCAACCCAATAAAGCTTTGATGATGGTTGTCATATGTGCAATCCCTCTTTTTGATACGGTTGCCGCTATGTGGCGGCGTCTCCGGGAGGGGCGTTCCTTTTTTTCTCCCGACAGGGCTCATCTGCACCATAAATTGCTTAATTTGAACTGTAGTGTGCCGAAAATACTGGCTATACTGTATACATTGCAGTTGTTTTTGTGCGGGGTAGTGTTTGCCGCCTCCGGTATGTCTGTTTTGTACGGGTTCATTCTGCTTATGGGTGCAGTTCTTGTGGTGACGATTTTTTTTACGGCGCTTCATTTTATGAACAGGCGGCGGGTGCAGAATAATAAGGTTGTCTCTGAGGTGAAGTGAGGTTTTTTTGATATTTTTATAACTAAATAATGCAAGAAATCCCTTTTAATATCTTTACAAAAGGTTGTTGATGAGTATACTGTCTTGACGGGGCTTGTGCCTTTAGGATTTGTGTCATAGTAACCTTTTGTCGTGATAGAGGTTTTTTCTATAGATTCTGTTTTCTTCCGGAGTATGTTTCGGCGACCCGGTGTTGGGAATGCGGATGTTATTGTCTCTTCCATACTTTTATGGAAAAATTTCCCCCCTCCAAAGGGGAAATGGATTTTTGTGCAGAAATTGCTGTATAGAAAAATAAGAGGGAATAATTCAGTAGTAGTGGATTATATAGCCCAATGGTAATGGTATATGTATATCATTAGTACTGGATTATATAAACAAGATCTTATATACTGTTGTTATGAAGCTATCAGACTTAGAAGAAATTGAAGCAACTCAGAAAGCTGCCTTGGAAGAGCAGGTTGATGGTATTGCCCGCCGGATTCTCCCGGAATTGCCGGATATACAAGGTCATGCATTAGTGGTAAGCGGAATCAGGCGTTGCGGGAAAAGTACTCTGCTTCGTCAGTTTGTTCGGAAGCTGGAACGGTCTTATTTTTACTTGAATTTTGATGATATTCGTCTTGCATCCTTTACTTATGCAGATTTTGGGCTTTTGGATAGGGTGATTGAGAGTTCCGGCGCAAGGCTGCTTTTTTTTGATGAAATACAGTCGGCGGATCAGTGGGAACTGTATATTCGGCAGAAACTGGACGAAGGGTTTCAGGTGGTTGTTACCGGTTCAAACGCTTCGCTTTTAAGCCGGGAACTTGGCAGCCGTTTGACGGGACGGCATTTGTCTGTGGAGTTGTTTCCCTTTTCTTATGGGGAATTTTGTAGCTTTACGGGGCAGGTTCCTGGTGCGGAATCCCTTAACGATTACCTTACCAGGGGCGGATTTCCCGAGTATTTGAAAACGGGTAATCTTTCTATTCTGTCGCAGCTTCAATCGGATATTTTGTACCGTGATATTGCGGTTCGCTATGGGATTCGGGATGTAACCTCTCTGCGGCGGTTATTTGTGTATCTGGTTTCAAATCCGGCGCAGCTTTTTTCGCCCAGTAAGTTGACCCAGACTGCGGGTGTTAAGTCGTCTACTACGATTCTGGAGTATATTTCTTTTTTTGAGGCGGCATATCTTATTCATATATTGCCTTGTTTTGCGTGGTCGGTTAAGGCTCAGTCTTTGGCGCCGAAAAAAGTATATATCGCTGATCCCGGTATCATTGCGTCGAGTTCCCTTTCTTTTAGCTCTAATCTGGGCGCGTTGCTTGAGAGTTTTGTATTTAACAGTTTGCGCCAGAGTATGGGAAAAGAAGGGGATTTGTATTATTTTTCCGATAAGAGCGGCGGGGAATGCGATTTTGTGGTGTCCCCCTACAGTAATCCATCGTGTGTTCAAGTTTGTTGGGAGTTGAGCCCTGATAATCAGGAGCGGGAGATAAACGGGCTGATTAAGGCAATGGATTTTTTTAATCAGGAAAAAGGGACTATCATTACGTTTAATACCGAAGATACCATACAAATAGCAGGGAAACGAATAGATGTTATCCCTGCATGGAAGAAGAGCTGTTTTGATCGTAGATAAGCAGACGGTTTTACGGCTGCTGTTGAAGCTGTCTACGATATTGATTGCGGCTGCGATATGGCTGCTTTCCTCCCAAAGTACGCTCCCTCAGGTTAAGGGGGTGTTCGGGTTTGATAAGGTGCAGCATATGATCGCTTTTGCGGTTCTTGCGGGCTGTGCAGCGCTCTGGTTTTCGCCGAAACGGCTGCGGGAGCGGCCTTTTGTAACTGCGCTGATTGCCGCTTTGATAGCCTGCGGTTACGGCGCCGCTGATGAGATACATCAGTATTTTGTACCCGGACGGGACTGCAATGTGTGGGACTGGATTGCGGATACCATAGGGGCGTTTGCAGGGAGCGGGGCTGTGGTATGGGGGATGAGAGGGCTTTTGGGCGGCTTTATTGGAAAGAAGGTGGATTCAGCGGTTTGATAGTTGACGATTTGCCGATTCCGTATATGTATGATTGAAGGCTGTTATCAGAGGGAGTATTTGGGTGTTTCTTGAAATAAAAGGTATTGGGAAAGTATTAGACTCAAGAATAGAGCTTAAGGGTATTACTATTATTGCAGGAGAGAATAATAGCGGTAAGAGCACCTTTGGTAAAGTTCTTTATTGTATGTTTAATGCGTTTTATAATGCTGACAGCAAGATACATAACGCACGGATTGCCGAGATAAAGCGTATATTTCGGAATGGGCTGCCTCGATTTCAAAATGGTTTTCTTAGAAAAAGTACAATTGAAGATATTTTGTTAAACCGTGCTGTACAGGAAGTTGTTGGCGATGTCATACAAGCCTATTCTTTGATGAATCAACCGCCGGATAATGCCATGGTTGGCGCTCTTTTGGAGAATTTAAATCGTTCAATAGCTATTGATAATCATGAAATACATGGAATGATCATTACCGATTTCTTTAGACAGGAGTTTTCTGGGCAGGTGAATCACATTAATAACCCTTATGCTTTGGGGGGGGTGTCTCTCGAAATTAAGGGGAAGAACATAGATGTGAGTATGCAAGGGAATGAATGTATCAACTTTAAAGATGATGTGGGATTGCTTCATGAAGCGATATATATAGATACTCCGTTTGTTATGGATGATATAAAGCAGGTTTTTTCAGAGGTTTTTGCTGGTTCTTATCATATGCTAAAGCATCGGGATGATTTGT
>JAITWB010000199.1 GCA_031285525.1 Spirochaetaceae bacterium | reverse complement strand
TATGTACAGCCTGCCAAGCTCTACCGCATTCTGCCACTTCCCCCCGATAACATGCTCCCGCATAATGCGGACATCCGCCATCTGTTCCGTCCATTGTTGCGGAACCATCCCTTCCGCCTCACCGGGGTCGAGATCGCCGATAAGAGCATCCGCCTCCCCCCGCCTGCCCAGGGAGAAGAGTGCAGAAATCACATACCACACAAGGGATGTATCCTCTGGGGCGATGGCGCAGGCGGCCTGGTACTGGGCAAGCGCCCCTTCAAGCTGTCCCGAATCCCGCAGAGCGTGTCCCGAATAAAGCCTGAGCGGAACCCCTTCCTGCCCGTTCCTGAGCAAAAAAGAAAACATCTGCGCCGCCAAAACAGCTTCCCCGCGCCGGAGGGTCCGGACAGCTTCTATAAAAAGCGCATTCCGGTATCCCTGATTAAGCTGAGGACTGTCGGGAGCAAGGGTAAGGGCGAGTTCAAAGAATCTCAGGGCGGCGGCGGAATTCCGCGCTTTAAGATAGGCGGCGGCAAGAAGCCCCAGCGCATCGAGAGAATTGCTGTTGAGGGTAAAGCTTTTTTTGAGCGCACTGATTGCCGCAGGATACCGTCCTGCCGCAAGATACGAGCGGCCAAGGAAAAACCACCCTGCCCCGTCATCGGGACAGAGGCGGATATATATCTTTAGATATTGAATAGCCCGGGAAGGATTATCTTTAGCGTGCCAGGAACGTCCCAGATAGAGGAAAACCTCCGGCGCCGCACCAGTACCGCCGGGACTGGTGCCAGCGGTACTGGTTCCGGCTGCCAAAGGCTCAAGGATTTCAATAGCCTTCCGGTAATCCCGACGGCGGCCTGCCTCCAGGGCTTCCCGTAAACGGGCGTCATCCATATAACAGACTTATTTCTGTCCAGCCTGAACCAGGGTTACCGCTGCTGTGGCAACGATATCCTCTACCGAGGCTCCCCGGGACAGATCGCTGATGGGTTTCGCAAAGCCCTGCAGGAAGGGACCAAAAGCCTCTGCCCCTGCAAGACGCTGTACCAGCTTGTATCCGATATTCCCGGAACCGAGATCGGGAAAAACAAGAGTATTAACCTTTCCGGTGATGGGACTGCCGGGAGCCTTCTTCTCTGTAATAGCAGGAACCAGGGCTGCATCAGCTTGGAATTCTCCATCCAGAAGCAGTTCCGGCGCCTTTGCCTTCGCAAGCTTTACCGCTTCCTGTACCCGAAGAACATTTTCGTCCTTCCCGCCTGAACCTTTGGTAGAAAAGGAGAGCATAGCCACTACCGGCTCAGCCCCGACAAGACTGCGGAAGGAATCCGCCGCAGCCACGGCTATATCCGAAAGCTGTTCTGCACTGGGTGTGGGAATAACTGCACAGTCGGAGAAGACCATCATGCCGTCATAGCCCCACTTTGCATCGTCCATCTGCATCACAAAGCAGGAAGAAGCTGTCTTCGATCCCGGAGCAGTCCCAATGACGGTCAAACCGGCACGGAGCACGTCAGCAGTAGTGGACTCAGCCCCTGCCACCATGGATTCCGCCTTTTCGAGACGCACCATCATTGCGCCAAACCGCAAAGGCTGGCGCATATCTATATCAGCCTGCTCAGGAGTCATCCCCTTGTGTTTACGGAGCTCAAAGTATTCCCCTGCAAATTCAGGAAGCCACGGAGAAAAAACAGGATCGAGAACAGTAATTCCTTTGAGAGAAACCCCTGCATCGGCAGCGGCCTTTTCGATAGCCCCTGCGCTTCCCAGCAGTGTAACCTCTTTTGCGAGGTTCTGGTCGATAATCTCCCGAGCCGCCTTGATGGTTCTCGGTTCAGTCCCTTCAGGAAGAACAAGTCTGTTCTGCATAGTAACAGCTTTCGCCTTCATTTCTTTCACAAAATCCATATATATGCTCCCAATAAGTTAGAATGATTCCAACAAAAAACGGGATCCCTAATGAGATCCCGTTGTAAACACCATTTCAATAGCGATGGCTATTACCAAGTATCAGCCATGTCATCTTCGTCCATGTTCTCATAGGCGTAGAGGTCAGTTACCGCACGGAGGTCATCAAGATAGACATAGTAGGAACCATAGGCTTCCTCGGGATCGCAGTCGATCCTCATACCGATGATCTTAAGACCAGGTCTGTCTCCGTAATGGGGCTCGTTCTGGATGATACCGTGCTTTCCATCCGGTGAGGGAGGAATCGCAACACTCATCTTCTTCCAGCCGCTAAAATTAAGCTTACCCACGTAGATTTCAAACTGGGAACCGAAATAATCCCGCACCAAGAGGGTGAGGTTATGATTATAGTTACGTCCCACTACCCAGAAGGATACGGTCTTTGTGACACCTTCAATAGGAAGGGGCTTGGCAGCCATAATGGTAAAGCTGCTGTATCCCCTGCGGAGGAAATCAACCTTAACGCCGAGTACCTTTGAGTCGGGAATATCCTGACCCTCTTCGTCGGCAAGGGGTTCCTTTGCAGCGGGACCGCCGTCAAAAAGCCGGAATGAGGTATAACCATCATCAGATGATATCTTGGAATACCAAGAACCTTCATTCTCAAACTTATCTACGGAGATTTCCTTCAGACTCTGCTTGCCTGCATCAGCGCCGACAACCGCCGGGTCAGGATCTGCCACAGAAGCGTTCTGGGCAAATCCGCTGAATGCGATACCTGCTAAGGCAATAAAAAATATCAGCTTTTTCACTGTCCTGCCCCCTCCTGAGTAGTATCTTCAAACTCGAAGGTAGAAAATTCAAACCCATCGTACACATTGGTGAATGTATCTGTCAGCACCTTCAACTGGTCAAAATAGATGAGGAAGTCATCAACAGATTCCCGGGGATCAGTACGAACCCGAAATCCAACGAGACTCATATTCTGCGGACCCGAGAGGAGTCTGCTTTGCTGACGGATATAACCGGGCATCTTCACAGAGAGGTTTTTCCATCCCTCGTGATTTATAGCGCCGAAATCCAGTGTGTGTACCCGGCCGTCGCTGTCACGGACAAGCAGTTCCAGGTAATAGCGGTACTTTGCACCCCATACCCACACATCTATCTGCTGAATATGACCGATAAGGGGAATCTCATAGGGGGTTACCTCTTCAGTACCCTTCTGTACCGGAATAATCTCTATCCAGTTATCACCTTTACGATCAAACTGGGTGCGCATTCCCATGACCCGGTAAGTCGCCTCGGGATCGTTCTGAACCGCACGCAGAGAGTTGGGCATCCCGTCAAAATACTGCAGTTTGGGGAAACCCTCCGAAACAAATCTGCTTCCATAAGCATTCCATGTCCAATCCATGTCATCAGGCGTATCGAAGTTGTCAATGGTCAGTGATTCGTAGCTCACTGTACCCCTGTTCTGCCCGAAAACGGGCATACAACACAATACGAAAACGAGGACAAGGCAAACACCGATTAAACCGCCCTGTTTCATCCAAAAACTCCTTTTCATCTTATGGGAAAAGTCTATTACTATTATTCTCGACAAAATTATATGTATTCAATACATATTTGTCAAACTCTTTTATCGGCACATAGAGAAAATACCTATTCCGATTCTTTATTCAGTTTACACTGAATCTCAAATAATGGCAAACCTTTTAGGGTTTTTTTCAGCATATTTTGATAAAAAGTATTTCCTTCCATATTCTTTGATTCATCTCCCTTTCTTCTTGACAATAATAGAATCTTTATTCATATTCAATACATAAATATTCTATTATTACTGTTGAAGGATTATTGTGAAGGAACGGTTAACGCGCCTTAAAGTTATAAGAAAACTCATCAAAACGTACCGGGTTGAGTCCCAGGAGGCGCTTCTGGGCTATCTCCAGAAGGAAGGCTTCGTCGTAACCCAGGCAACCCTTTCACGGGATCTCAAGCTCCTCAAGGTGGGCAAGATTTCCGACGGCCATAACGGGTATGTCTATACCCTCCCCGGCGATGATGAGCGCCAGGAGTCGGAGCAGGCAGTGGTGCAGGATTTTCTGCGGGGATATATTTCTATAGAATATTCCGGAAATATCGTGGTCATCAAGACCTGTTCGGGTCATACCGATGTGGTAGCCTCCGCTGTGGAGAGCCTCGCCATCGATGAAATCCTCGGCACTATCGCAGGAAGGGACAATTGTGTGTTCCTCTGCCTGCGGGAAGGGGTGAGCGGGAAGGATTTCCTCAACATCCTCAAGATGAAGATTCCGGAACTGGACGAATAAATTGTAAGGACGGTAGCCATGCTCTCTTATGAAAATCTTGACACGTTTGATTCTTTCAGAAAGCTGCAATCCCTTAAAGGTATAGGGGTAGCAGACGGCAGTCTCACGGCAGAACGGGTGCGGGACTATTCCGTGCCTGTTGCGGCGGGGCTGGTGTATAATTATGCGGCGAAAGAGGTAAACCCTCAGCTGCTGACTATTCTGCAGGAGCTCGCCGACGAGACCCAGCTGCTCGAAAAGTTTGAGGAGCTCTATAACGGCGAAATGATGAACACCGGAGAGAAGCGCAAGGTGCTTCACCACCTCACCAGAGGACAGCTCGGTAAGGACGTTGTATACGAAGGCAAGAACCTTCGGGCATTTTATGCGGATCAGCAGCAGAAGATAGCGGATTTTGCAGAAAAAGTACATTCAGGGAAGATACGCTCTTCAACAGGAAAGCAATTTTCCACGGTTGTCCAGATAGGTATAGGGGGCTCTGACCTCGGTCCCAGAGCGATGTATATCGCTCTGGAGCAGTGGGCCCGGAAGCACAATACCCTCAAGATGCAGGCGAAGTTCATCTCCAATGTGGATCCCGATGACGCCGCAGGAGTTCTTTCCACGGTAAACACCGAGGAAACCCTCTTTATTCTGGTGTCCAAAAGCGGTACCACCCAGGAAACGCTGGCAAATGAGCTCTTCGTAAAAGCCTGGCTTACAAAGCAGGGTCTCGATCCGGCAAAGCAGATGGTTGCAGTCACCAGCGAGACCAGTCCTTTGGCGAACAATCCGGGATATCTCGCTTCCTTTTATATCGATGATTTTATCGGCGGACGCTACTCTTCTACCTCAGCGGTAGGAGGGGCGGCGCTTTCTCTGGCCTTCGGCGCTGACGTGTTTGCAGACTTCCTCGCAGGAGCCCACGAAGCCGACAAAAACGCCTGTGTGCAGGATATCAAGAAGAACGCAGCACTGCTGGATGCGCTTATCGGAGTCTATGAGCGGAACGTTCAGGGCTATCCGGTAACGGCGATCCTCCCCTACAGTCAAGCGCTGAGCCGCTTTCCTGCCCACCTCCAGCAGACCGATATGGAGTCCAACGGCAAGCAGGTAAACCGCCGGGGCGAAACTGTAGCGTATGAAACCGGTTCTGCCCTCTTCGGTGAACCTGGAACGAACGGACAGCACTCCTTTTACCAGCTTCTCCATCAGGGAACCGACACGATTCCCCTCCAGTTTATCGGTTTTACCGACAACCAGAGCGGCGAGGATGTGGAAGTTGACGGATCTACCAGCCAGAAAAAGCTCTGCGCCAACCTCTGCGCCCAGATCGTTGCCTTTGCGCTGGGTAAAAAAGACGACAACCCGAACAAGCGCTTTCCCGGCGGCAGGCCTTCAAGCCTGATCTACGGAAAAACCCTTACCCCCCGTACCCTCGGTGCGCTGCTGGCTCATTACGAGAACAAGATTATGTTCCAGGGCTTTGTATGGAACCTGAACAGTTTTGATCAGGAAGGCGTCCAGCTCGGCAAAGTACTAACAAAAAAGGTTCTCGGCGGCGAAATGGACGATGCGCTGAAGGCGTATGCGGAGATTTTTGGGATAGGATAACAAGTGAGGAAAGAGAAGGGAGGAATGAGAAAAGGTAAGCGGGCTTCGGTGTTCGGGACATCGAGAAGGGCTTCCGGGATGTCTTTTTCCATCTTTTCTCTTTTTTACCTTCTCATTTCTCTCTTTTTACACGCACCAATCTTCTATAGCCAATTGCGGTATGCGTTCGAATTCTTTTACGTTATGAGTTACCAGAGTGCCGTTGTGGGATAAAACGGAGGAAGCGATTAAGAGGTCGTTTCCTCCGATAAGGGTGCCCTTGCTCTCCAGCATAAGCCG
>JAITWB010000170.1 GCA_031285525.1 Spirochaetaceae bacterium | reverse complement strand
TACGATCGGATGCAGAAGCGATGGAAATCGCTTTTACGAAAAAAATATCCGGCAGGGCGCCGGAACAACGGGGGAATGGTTTGAAATTTGTTTCAGAATCAATACAACAAAATAACTGGAGTTTATATGTTCAGTCAGGAAAAGGCTGTTGTGAAATAGATGGTTCTGGGATCAAATTGTATGAACGAGAAGAATGTATCATAGGATGTTTGGCAATTATAGATTTTACTTAAGATGTGCTTCAAAACGTAATGGAAAGCAAGCTTGGGAGGAGATACGTATGATAATAAATATGAATAACTTTGGCGAAATATTAATGTCCCGCCCGGCAGGAAAAGAAGCATATTTACTGTCAAAAAGTTATGTTTTCAGGGATGTTGATGTGCAGGAAAACATAATCCTCGATTTTAAGGGTGTAAAGGTATTGGCTCCCTCGTGGTTTGATGAGTTTATATCGGGGATACGATCTGAATATGCAAATACACTGGAATATGTAAATACAGAAAATCCTTCTGTGAAAGCCTCATTGCATACGGTTTTGGAGGAATAATCATCATCCCGAAAAACGCCGTGATAAGCAGCGGAAGCACGTTCTAGCAAAAGAGCAAAGAGCAAAGTCATTTTTCATTGCTATTTGCTATTTGCTGTAGGGATGGCAACGGTGAAAATGGTCTCAAAGGGGACGTCTGCGCCGTATTTTTTGTCCCAAAAGATGTTTGCAAGACCAGACCATTTTATGATTAGTTCGTTCTCCTTCACTGCCAGGATTTCGGTAGTCATTTTTCCATATCTTTTCTTTTTTTGTTGCGTGAATCGATTATTTCCTATATAATAAAGAGATTTTCTATAGAATACATTTAGCAACGGAGGATTTGTATGAAAAAGAGCATTTCTAAAATGCTTCTGGGCTTGGCTGCGGTACTGATATGTGCCGGTGTCCTGACAGCTTGTACCAAGAAAGATGCCGCACCTGCCGGCGAAACCGGCGCCGCCTTCCATATCGGTATTGTAACCGGGACTGTTTCCCAGTCTGAGGACGACCTCAGAGGCGCAGAAGAGCTTATCAAGCGGTACGGAAAAGTTTCCGACGGCGGTATGATTCAGCATGTTACCTATCCTGACTCCTTCATGGATCAGCAGGAAACCACCATCACCCAGATCGTGACCCTTGCGGACGATCCGAAGATGAAGGCGATCATCGTTAACCAGGCAATCCCTGGAACCACCGAAGCCTTCCGGAGAATCAAGGAACGGAGGAGCGATATCCTGCTCTTTGCAGGTGAAGCCCACGAAGATCCCTTAGTGATTCAGTCTTCCGCCGACCTTGCGGTAAGCGCAGACTTTGTTTCCCGGGGCTACACCATCGTTTGGGCTGCAAAGCAGATGGGAGCTGAGACATTTGTACACATCTCCTTCCCCCGGCACATGTCCTATGAGACTCTGGGACTGCGCCGCCAGATCATGGAACAGGCCTGTAAGGATCTGGGGATGAAGTTCGTGTTTGAAACAGCGCCGGACCCGACCTCCGACGTGGGACAGGCGGGAGCGCAGCAGTTCATCCTGGAAAAGACCCCCGAGTGGATCCGTTCCTATGGAGAGAAGACTGCCTTCTTCTGTACCAACGACGCTCATACCGAGCCCCTGCTCCGGCAGCTGCTCCAGTATGGCGGAATGTTTGTTGAAGCGGACCTCCCCTCTCCCCTCATGGGATATCCCGGAGCCCTCGGTATTGACCTTTCAGCTGAAGCAGGAAACTTCCCTGCAATCCTCAAGAAGGTTGAAGAAGCTGTTGTTGCCAAAGGCGGCAGCGGACGGTTCGGAACCTGGGCGTTCTCCTACGGCTTTACCGTTTCTGCCGGTCTCGGTGAGTTCGCAAAGCGCATCATCGAAGGAACAGCGGAACTGGGAAGCGTTGCAGACCTCTACAGCGCCCTCGGTGAGTTTACCCCCGGAGCAAAGTGGAGCGGCGGCTACTATGTGGATGCCAACACCGGAGTACGGGCGAGAAATCAGGTGCTGATATTCATGGATACCTATGTCTTTGGTCAGGGATATCTCCCCACCACTGCACAGCCTATTCCTGAATCCTATTCCAGCATCAGGTTCCAGAACTAACGATTGTTGTTTAAACCTGCCGGATACAACTGTCCGGCAGGTTTTTTATTGTCCCTGACCGCTATTCAGGGTATTTTTATTGAAAGGCTTGCCTAATGGAGAACGAAGCACACTTGCTGCGCCTTGAAGGCGTTTCCAAAGATTTTTACGGTACCACAGTCCTTTCTGATGTTACCTTTTCCCTCAAGAAGGGGGAAATCCTTGCCCTGGTGGGCGAAAACGGCGCTGGTAAAACCACGCTCATGCATATTCTCTTCGGAATGCCCGATATTTCCGACACCGGCGGTTACGGCGGACGGATTTTTATCAACGATGAATTGGTGTCATTCAAGAGTCCCTTTGACGCAATCGATGCGGGAATCGGTATGGTGCATCAGGAATTTTCCCTGATCCCCGGCTTTACCGCCTCTGAAAATATCATGCTGAACAGAGAACCCCTGCGGCACACTGCAGCGGTGGAGGTTTTCGGCGAGCGTATGTCCCTGCTCAAGCGGGATGTGATGAAAAAGCGCTCTACTGCAGCTATCGAGCGGCTGGGGGTGAATATCTCCAGTGAGACCGTAGTCTCTGAGATGCCGGTAGCCCACAAGCAGTTTACCGAAATAGCCCGGGAGATAGACCGGGACGGAGTAAAGCTGTTGGTACTGGACGAACCCACTGCGGTTCTCACCGAGAGCGAGGCTGAAATATTGCTTGCTTCCCTCAAACGGCTCGCCGACGAGGGGATAGCGATTATCTTCATCTCTCACCGGCTTCACGAGGTTACTGAAATTGCTGACCGTATCGTGGTGCTGAGGGACGGAGAGAT
>JAITWB010000163.1 GCA_031285525.1 Spirochaetaceae bacterium | reverse complement strand
CGCTACGGGCAGAGATGTAACGGTTCCCTCTATGGGAGCCCGTACCGGAGCAAGGCTGTAAGTCATTCCCGGACGGGAAGGGTCTATCTCTGCGATGATCTGATTCCTGTTGACCCTGTCCCCCACTGCGACGTGGAGAACCGCAAGCCGTCCCGAGGCATCGGGAACGACATCGACACTGGACGAAGCCACCACATCACCGCCGAATTCCAGATAGTCATCCAGAGTTCCTTCGGAAACTTTGAGGGTA
Source organism: Spirochaetaceae bacterium (assembly GCA_031285525.1). Next base: position 3,123 of record JAITWB010000163.1, on the reverse strand, counting down.
TTCACCGCAAAACGGGTTTCTGCCTCTTCCGCCGCTGCAGGAGCCGCAGGGGCATCGCTTTTATTACAGGATACGGCAATCAGCGTCAGGATGAGTAATCCTGCGCAGACTGCGCCGGTATGAATCGATTTCCGTGATACGTGTTTCAAAAGTGCTTTCATGTCTTTCCCTTCTATTCCGCTGTATTGGTTAATTTCATATTCAGGGCATATTCGAGATCGAGAAGCCCCGTCACATAGTTATACTGTTCCTGAATCAGCCCGAGCTGCGCCTGGTTAAGCTGATTCTCCGAGTCCCGCACATCCAGCAGTTCTGTGGTTCCGTTCCGAAAGGCAACCATGGTCATATCATAGGCCCGCTGAGCCAAATCGATATTGAGCTTCGACACGGCGATAGAACTCTCGGACTTATTCAGCTTCTGGATAAGCATGTTGATATCCATCTCGCTGCTTTGCACCAACTGAGCCATGTTAAGCCTCAGTTTCATGATATTCGCTTCCAAATCCTTGATGTTCTGTCCCTGAGACGAAAAGGGCAGCATGTTTGTAATATTAAAAGCAATAGTTGCGCTAAAAGTTCCGTTGTCCATCACATTATCGCTCTCGATCCAGCTCTCGTTTATCTTAAGAACCGTAGGCTGCCAGCCCCAGGAGAGAGCCACTGCAGGGGTATAGGTTTGGTGTACCAGGGCGCTCCGCTGAATTTCGAGGAGTTCAATGTTCTTTGCCAGGGATATAATATCGAGCCTGCTTCCCATCTGTGAGGAGATAAGAGACTCCGCATCGAGTTCGATGAACTCCGAAGATATGGAACCTTCCAGTACCGGCTTTGTCCCGTAAGGAAAGCCCAACAGAAAGGCGAACATATCCAGCTGCTGGGAAAGACTCTGCTCCAGCTCCTGAATCGCAGGCTTACGGTTCTCCGCCGCAACCTGAGCCTGGAGGACGCTTAACTCCGGAACAAGACCGTTCCGGTAGTTGATTCGGGACTGCTCCACCCGCTGCTCTGCGGTAACCAGCATCTCCTTCTGGATCGTCAGATTCTCCTGCATCAGCAGAATAGCGTAGAACATCTTGCGGATATCCCGCTCAGTCTGCTTACGGGTCTGCTCCAAGGTGATAAGCCCCGCCTCATAGTTAGCCTTGGTTGCCTGAATTCCATCCACGAGGGCATAACTCAGGTTAAGAGACGCGGTGACTCCCAGCATGGCGTTCCAGTGGTCCGCCTCTTCTATTTCCGTAGCCGGAGGTTCAGAGAACGGAATTCTGAGAGCCTCATAAATAGGTTTCATACTCTCCGATATACCGCTCATCATAGCCCCCGCCGTATCGGTAACCTCGTTCCGGCGGGCCATGGTTCCGTTCACCGACACGCCGGGAATAAACACGTTCCAGGCATTGTCCTTCTGCCGTTTCTTCGTGCCGAGATCGATAGAAGCGCTCTTCATGGCGGCGCTGTTGTCCAGGGCATATTGTACCGCCTTATCGACGGTCAGCGTGACGCTCTCCGGGTCAACCTGAGAGGCGCTGCTGCCTTTGGGTAACTCCACTGCGTAGACTGCACTGTCAAAGCCTTCCGGCGGAAGCGCCTGATATGCAGATTCGTCTTTCCTTCCTCCCCCCCAAACGGGCAGGGAAGCGCATATTCCTGTTAAAAGGAACAATGCAGTAACTGTGCGGAATCCCGATTTTTCGCGGAATCCGATTCTGTTGAACATCTTGTTCAATTTTTTTCCTCCACTCCATAACCTATAAAATGGTAGACCATTTTTATCGCAGAAACCACCTGGGCCTCTGAAAATTGATGAAATTGACACTGAATAAGCAGCGATATGGGAATCGCTGATATCCACACGCCCACTGTTTCTTCTTTAAGGGGAATTCCCAGATCCGGTATTGTAAACCCCGGAAATCTATTTAACATATTGGCAAAGTCCATCTGCCGATCCTCTCGTATATACTGCCCTATCTCGGAATCCCTCAGGTTTCCCCGGCTCCGAAGCCAGCTGAACACCGCAATAATCGAGGGCCTTTTCTGCAGATAGGAAGTCACCGTCATGAGGTGCAGATACACTGCCTCAGGGAGGGAGTCGGTGAGCCTGCGCCGGCGCTCGATAATCTGAACGAATTCCGACAGCTCCGAGTAGACCAGTTCAGACAGGAGTTCATTCTTGTTGCGAAAATAGGAATAAAGACTGCTCTTTGCTAATTCCATCTTCTCCGCTATCCGCGCTACAGTCACTCCGGGAAAACCGTACTCCGTAATGACCGAAGCGACTGCATGAAATATACGGGACTCCTCAGGCAGCTCTGAGTCTGTTACCGCACTGAGCTTATCCAGTTCAGCCATCCGTTCCTCAGGAATATCCCAATCCGGTATCCCCCACCCCTTTGCAAGAAGCTGCCAGAGCCGGCTTGCAAACAAATCGACATTAACTGGTTCCGTAGTTTGCGGCAGAACCGCCGTCTCATCGGGGTACGCTTCTGCTGAATGGAGTTCGAATATAAAATGAATACAGGTAATCGCTCCAAAGAGTATCCTGAGGTAGTAGTCGAACGCACGGGGCTCCCCGATGGGAAACCTGAAGACCTGTCTCTCGTGGAGCTCCCGAAAGAGTTCCGTTTCAAAACCCTTTTTTGATATCATTGAATAGATGAAAAACCCGAGATATTCCGGATGGAGGGCGAAAAAGAGGATCATCGAGTACCCTTGAATCCGCTCGATGCTGCTTCCTTCCATATTTGTATCCACAGCCGGCAAAGCCGCAGCAAATTCATCGTAAAAATGTTCATACATAGCGAATATCAGGGCATCCTTATCCGCATAGTGCCGGTATATCGCCGGTTTTGTGATCTCCGCAAGCTCCGCAACCCGGCTGAGGGACATACCGGTATAATGAGACTCTGTTAATGCTGAGAATGCGGCGTGCAGTATGCGCGCCCCCGTATCGACCATGGATTCCCTCATGTTTTTTCAGTTTCCGAACATTCGTTAACATACTGCAATTTACTCTTCCAGTCAAGAAAAATAGAAGACTTTTAGAGAAATAATACCCATTAGCCTTATTATCAGTTGTCTCCGTTTGCTTAATGTACTAATAATACAATACACTAAGACAGAAGT
>JAITWB010000044.1 GCA_031285525.1 Spirochaetaceae bacterium | reverse complement strand
CCCAACTTTTCGAGGGACACCCCAAAGAGGTTGAAGGTTCCGCCATAGATCGAGGATTCACAGACAAAGTGATCCCCTGCACCGCAGAGGTTTATAATGGCAAAGAAATTCGCCGCCTGTCCCGATGAAGTGAGCATCCCCGCAAAGCCGCCTTCAAGGTCGGTGATTTTGGCAGCCACGGCATCGTTTGTCGGGTTTGCCAGACGGGTGTAAAAGTACCCCGATTCCTCCAGGGCAAAGAGCTTTCTCATATGCTCTGTGGAACTATATTTAAAAGTTGTACTCTGCACAATCGGCACCACCCGGGATTCCCCGTTTTTCGGCTCATAGCCGGACTGCACACATTTTGTATCGATATTGTAAGAACTCATTCGCTTAACTCCTTAGACTGCTTATACTATACTATTTTTTCCCCAAATGTGAAAAGCGTTATACTATTAGGCATAGGAGAGGGGCGATTTTGAGTCTTTGCCTTTTCATTCTGTAATCAGGCTGTTGATTTCGTTTATTACCTTTGTCATAACAGTATCAGAAAGAACACCAAACCGTTTTACAACAATACTTTGTTCCAAAGTGTAAATCTTATCACAACGGATCATAGACTTTTTGGGAAGTATGCCCACTGTTAAGTCATCCGAGTCAATTATGATTCCTTTTTGTAATAAATTTGAAGTAATAGCGACTACGATTATATCGGGACTCGCAAAATTATGTGTAGTATTTGAAACAACCAAAACAGGTCTTTTCTTTGTATAGGATAAATCAGAGAATGGGACAGGTATTAAAACAATTTCACTTCGTTTATACATTATCCCACACCGAATCTTCGTTGTTGTCCCAAAAGTCAAGGGTAGACTCGCTTGCTTTCAATAAGTCAAGCTGTTCATTATTGTCTTTTTGCTGGATAAACTGCATGAAATTTGCCGTCTCTAACAGCTGCATAACAGTCATCTCATTAGCAAGAGCAAGAATTCTTTCCTTTGGATTTACGAGTACCTGCATAAATTACCTCTTCTCAATGGTAAAATACATCTTATTATCTGTCAAGAGAGATTTCAGGGGCAAAAATAAAGGATTTTAGGAGTCTTCCTTTACCTATCCTTCCCCGGCAAAAACAGCGTCCCCTCCTGCTCTCCCGCAGCCAAGGCTTCCAGCGCCCGGGGGCGTCTGCCGTGGGCGAGGATCATGGATATACCGTAAGAGGTCACCCGTTCCGCCGCTTCCAGCTTTGTGGCGATTCCGCCGGTACCAAAACTGCTGGTACCGCCCATGTCTATCCCTGCACGGAGTACGGAAACATCTTCTACCAGCGGAATCAGTTCTGCATCAGCCGATTCCTTGGGATTCCGGTTGTATACGCCGTCGATATCGCTAAAGAGTACCAACAGGTCTGCGCTCCAGAGGATGGCCGTGAGTGCGCCCAGATTGTCGTTGTCTCCGATGCTCCGAATCTCCCGGAAGGTCACCGAGTCGTTTTCGTTGATGATCGGAACCACTCCCTCGTCCACCAGGGTAAACAGGGTGTTCCGCATATTCAGCGTCCGGGTATCGTCTTCAAAATCTTCTTTCGTAAGGAGAATCTGCCCGATGTGGATGTTGGAACGGGCAAAAGCGCCCCGCCAGCGATCCATTAGCTCCACCTGACCGATGGCGCAGAGAGCCTGCCGATAGTGGATGTCCTTCCTGCGGGCCCATTTATCGATGGTAGACACTCCTGCGACCTGTGCCCCAGAGGAAACGATGACTATTTGTTTTCCCTGCGACATCAGCGCCGCGCACTGATCCGAGAGGTCATTCAGGTACTCCGTATCGAGCATCCCGTTTTCTTTTGCCAGTGTATTGGATCCGATCTTTATGACGATCTTCTTCGCCTTATGTATGCAATCGGTAATGGTCATCGTATCTGTCCTTCCCCGTCAATGAGATATTTCGTAGTAGTCAACGCCGCAAGTCCCATGGGACCCCGGACGTGCATTTTCTGTGTGCTTATTCCCAGCTCTGCGCCGAATCCGAAAACGCCGCCGTCGGTAAACCTGGTGGAGGCGTTCACATAGACACAGGCTGCGTCTACTTCACGCTGAAAATAGCGGGCCGCATCCCGCTCCTCGGTGATGATGGTCTCCGAGTGGAAGGTGTTGTGCTTGTTTATATGTTCCACCGCTTCCTCAATCGAATCCACGGCCTTTATTGCGAGTATATAATCGAGGAATTCGGTGCCGAAGTCTTCCGGCTCTGCAGCTATTTTGCGTACTTCAACCTCGGTACCGTCAGGGGCTATTACCGCTTCGGGCAGCAGGGATAGCGTATCCGGGTCACACCGGAACTGTGCTGCCATGCTCGTTCCCGAGGAGAGTCCGGTCTCCCGTTCATACCGGAGGAATTCCGCAGCCAGCGCAGGAAGCGCTTCCGCCGCTCGTTCCCGGTGAACCAGCAGGGTCTCCAGGGCATTGCAGACTCCGGGGCGCTGGAGTTTTCCGTTTGCGGCTATCCGCACCGCCATTTCAAGGTTGGCGGTTTTATCTATGTAGAGGTGACAAACCCCTGTCCCTGTTTCTATTACCGGAACCTTGGCTGTGTCCACCACCAGCCGGATGAGATCGGCTCCGCCCCGGGGCAGAACCACGTCTATCTTGCCTCTGGCGTTTAATATCCATTCCACATCGCTGCGATTTCCTGAGTCGGCAAGGGCAACTGCATCGGGGATACCATTCCCTGCGGCGAGTCCCCGTTTTATGGAGGAGGTGAGACAGCGGTTTGATTCAAGGGCGGAGGAACTTCCCCGCAAGAGTATGGCGTTGCCGCTCTTGTAGGCGAGGGCAAAGGCGTCCACGGTCACGTTGGGGCGGGATTCATAGATTATCGCCGCTACCCCCAGAGGAACCCGTACCTGCCGTATTTCAAGCCCTTCGGGACTGATCCAGGAGGCGATCCCCTGACCAACCGGATCCGCCTGGTTGATGACCACCGCAATACTGTCGATTATGCCGTTTATCCGCACGTCGCTCAGGGCAAGCCTGTCTACAAGACTTTCCTTCATTCCCCCGGCACGAGCTTTCTCGACATCCTTGCGGTTCGCTTCCAGAATGAGCTTTCGATCCTCATCGATAGCCTTCATCACAGCGGCAAGGCTTCTGTTTTTCTCACCTGCCGTTGCGGAAGCGAGTTTTCTTGAGGCTTCCCGCAGAACACTGCAAACCCGATCAAGATCGGCTGATTTTTCATCCATAATGGTTCTCCGAGGAGTATTCTAATAATTAGTAATTAGCCAGAAACATCATACCCAAAAGGACTGCGATGCGGTATTTGTTCTCCTGCCACTGAGGATCCTGGGGGAGACTGATAATATACCACCAGAATACGCCGAATCCCGGATCGATCCGTATTGCGTACTCAGGAAAGTCCTCTTTTCGTGCCTGGGCGCCAAAGAGCAGATAGACCACATCGTACATAACAGTCAGGAACTCGTGATATCCCTTCCCGTAGTCTCCAGACTTTATGCTTTCGCACAAGCCGTTTATACGGAACAATACTTGCGCCTTGACGGTCTCATCGAGCTTTTCGATCCATGTTTTCTGTACCAGAAGTTCCAGATTACTCCTAAAACTGTGTATCAGTTTTTTTTCACAGCTGCCCTGTGCATCGGAGTTATCAAAAATACGCTTAACGCAGGTATCTCCATCCTGCCCGGCAGGGGGACCGCCGAAACAGGACGCAAGAATGAATGCCGAATCAGATAATTGCACTGAATCATCGGTGGTCAGAACACATGAGAGTGCCTCCCTGACTTCCGGCGAGATAAATTGGCTGACAACCATGTCTGTCTTGACTTCAGAATTCTCCATACTTATAAATGGTCTTTTCTAGCGTTTTTGTCAAGGGTAAGATTCGCAGGTATAAGATTCGAAGGCGCCGTAAGGTTTGCAGTGTCAGCCGTTTTCCCAGACTATTTACTAAAGGCTTCCATCTATAGTAATATGCCCTTAAAGAAGCGGTTGTATAGTTGCCGCTCTGTTTGACCTATTATTTGGAGGCTTTTTCCGATGAAAAAAATGGTTTTTCTCTGTATCGTTTTAGCGGCTGTTGCTGCGGTGGCGTTTGTTTCCTGTAAGGGAAAGAATGCATCCGGCGAAGACCTGTCGCTCCAGAAGGTATTGGACAAGGGTGTGTTTGTTATGGGATTGGATGATTCCTTTCCTCCCATGGGTTTCCGGGATGAAAACAATGAGATCGTCGGGTACGATATCGATCTCGCCTCCGAAGTTACGAGACGGCTGGGTGTGAACCTGATATTACAGCCCATCGACTGGGCTGCAAAAGAGCAGGAGCTCAATACCGGCATGATCGACTGTATTTGGAACGGCTTTACCATGACCCCTGAGCGGGAAGAGATGCTTAATTTCTCCGAACCCTACCTCGATAATGCTCAGGTTATCATCGTCCGGGGCGATTCTGGGATAAAAACCCTGGCAGACCTGGCAGGAAAGAAGATCGGACTCCAGGCTGGTTCCAGCGCTGCTGATGCCCTCAATGCTGCGGCGGACTTCAAGAGCACCCTCACAGAAGTGGTGGAATTCAAGGACAATTTAACCGCTTTTATGGATCTGGAGATCGGCGGGGTTGACGGTGTGGTAGTGGATATCGTTGTAGGCAGCTACAGCATCCGTACATCGGGCAAGAACTTTGTTGTCCTCGACGAATACCTCTCTTCGGAGAAGTACGGAATCGGATTCCGCAAGGGTGACGCCGCTCTGAGAAACAGGGTGCAGGAGATTCTGAAGGATATGGCATCCGACGGAGCCGCTGCCTCTATCTCGACAAAGTGGTTCGGCGCAGATATTTCCGTTATTTCTCAGTAATAGCGCTTTATAGTAGAAACAAAAGCTTTTCAGTAGAGTGCTGTGAGCGGAATGCTTATTTCCATGGCTAAGGGGACGCTGATCTCTTTTCAGGTCTTTTTTCTCACCCTGCTGTTTTCCCTGCCTTTGGGATTGGTGGTGGTGCTGGGCCGTATGTCGAAAAAGCAGATCGTCAGCGCTCCTGTAAAGCTGTTTATGCTTATCATCAGAGGTACGCCGCTGATTCTTCAGCTTATCTTCGTGTACTTCGCTCCCTATTATCTCTTTGGCGTGTCATGGGATCGGTTTACGGCGGCTATCGTGGCTTTTTCCATTAACTACGCCGCCTATTTTGCGGAGATCTACCGGGGCGGGATTGAGTCTATTCCCCGGGGTCAGTACGAGGCGGCAAAGGTGCTGGGTTTTACCCGGGTTCAGACCTTCTTTCGGATTATATTGCCTCAGGTGATAAAACGTATTCTGCCTGCTTCTGGGAACGAAGTGATTACGCTGGTAAAGGACACCGCCCTTGCCCAGGTTATCGGGGTTGCGGAGCTGTTCCGGGTGGCTCAGAATGCGGCGAGCCGGGAGTTTTCTACCACGCCCATATTTATTGCCGGGGTGTTTTACTTCGTTATGAACTGGGCTGTTTCGGCAGGCTTTGTCCGGCTGGAAAAAAAGCTGGATTATTATCGCTGAATTTTATGACCGAATTCCATAACCGAATTCGGTTTGTCTTATGAGGGGTTCTGAT
>JAITWB010000036.1 GCA_031285525.1 Spirochaetaceae bacterium | reverse complement strand
AGGGTCATCAGGAGTTTGCCGCCGCAGAACTCGTCCGCCCAATCGCAGACCAAAGCTGTCATGGCGGCGAAGTCGGCGGGCTGGAGGGCCATGTTTCCTTCGAGGTCGCCGTCCAAGGCGTCAAAGCCGGAGGAGACGCAGATCAAATCCGGCTGGTATGCCTGTACGGCGGGGTATACGACGGTTTGGAGGATTTCCAGGTATCCCAATCCGACGGCTTGAGAATTGCTGGTTTGAAAACCTGTGGGTTGAGAACCTCTGGTTCTCGGGGGCAGAGGTATGTTCAGGGTAAACCCTGCGCCTGCTCCGGCTCCGATGTCCGAGGGGAGACCGCTGTTTTTAGGAAAGAGGTTTTCCTGATGCAGGTCGATGAACAAGACTGAATCAGTGTCGTAGAAGATTTCCTGGGTTCCGTTGCCGTGGTGTACGTCCCAATCAAGGATGAGGGTTTTGCGTACTCCCAACTGCTGCGCCCGTTTTACGGCAACCGCCATGTTGTTTACGATGCAGTAGCCCATGCCCCGTGAGCGTCCGGCGTGGTGTCCCGGAGGCCGGATAAAGGCAAAGGCTTTTGTGTCGGCTCCGGGGGTTCCGGTGACAATCGATTCAACAAGTTCAAGGCAAATTCCTGCGGCGGAGCGTATTGCAGGGATACTGCCTTCTGAGAGGAAGGTTTCTTCGTCGAGTTGGTGCGGCATATGCTGTTTGGAAAGCAGCATATCGATGTACTCCTCATCATGGGCAAGGCAGAGTTCAGCCTTCGTTGCCTGACGCTCAATAGTAGTGATAAAGCCGGAGCCGAAGGTTCGCTCAATATCTTCCCGTATATAGGTGAGCCGATGGGGATGTTCGGGATGCCCCTGAGGGGACCTATGTTCCGCAAGGATAGGATGGGATGCGCAGATCATGGAGCGATAAACCGGAGCAGTACATACTGAACCGCTATATTCAGCGGCAATAGCCAGAATATCCACTTGAGGGAATTGTTCTCTTCAAAGAATTTTTCCGTTACATAGGCGTCTACCTGGGTATAGAGGGAGTTCCCCAGAGCCTGTTCATCCCCTGTCCCGGTATCGATGGAGACGTGGTAGATGATGTCGGCAAAGGGTATTTGCTCCAGAATAAACCGGACGGCTTTGCGGACAAGGAAGGGAATCTTTTTGGTGTAGGAAGCGCTGATGCTCCCGGCGGCATCTGCTGCCCAGTCATAGCCTTTTTTGACCGTGCCGGAAGCTCCGTCGGTGATCTTCGAGGCTATACCGCCGCAGATGGCGCGAAACTGGGGCTCAAGGAAGGAATACACTTTTTGTATGGTATTGATGAGCAGATATATATAGGTGAGATATCCGGCGAGTATGCAGATCCCGGCTCCCAGTACGGCGATGAGGAAAGCAAAGAGGCCGTTGTATATGCCGAATCCAGAGCGAATCAGGTCTACGATACCGGCGATAATAAAGCCGCTGTTCGGCAGCAGGAAGAGTATAACCATGAGGATAATACATCCGACTGTTTTGAGTCCCTGCCCGGCGACTGCGGTAACCACTGCCAGGGGGATTTCTTCAGGAGCTGTTTCTCCTGTGACTTTTGTGTCCATCCTATAATGATAACATATTTTGTACCTGTTGACAGCCTGCTCAATCCGGGGTAAAAAGGAAACGTCCTATAGTAGTAGAAATTTATAGCCAGGAGGTCTATCCATGATGAAAAAGGTTTTCTTTTTTTCAATTATATGTGCCCTTGCTCTGCCCTTGTTCGGAGTAGAAACGGCGGCATCCATTACCGCAGATGCTGCGATTTATCCCGAAGCGGATATTGATCAAGGCGGCGGATTCGCCGGTATTGTGGGTCCCTATTCCGGTGCGGAAGCCCGTGTGGTGGGTGATTTCTCCTTTATCTGGCCGGTACCTTTTAGCGATAATCCGCTGGTAAGCGGAAATACGCTGACGGTGAGCGCACAGCTCGAACTGACCCCGGTTTCTGTCGCACCTGCTGCTATTGTGGCATTTTCACCTATAGCCTTTTTGATATTTAACGCCGGAGGCCGAATCGGCGCAGGCTGGGATCTGGATATTCTCGGCGTTCAAGGGCTGTCTGCCTATAATGAAGCGGCAAAAGAGTACATCTCCCCTGCCCCGTTTAGCAGTTTCCATTATGAGTTATGGTTTGAAGGGATATTCCAGTTTGACCTGGCGGCGGTTCTTCCCGGAGACTGGAACCATGTGGTGATGCTCGCCACCTATAAGGCGTTCTATGAGGGAATAACCTCGGGCGGAGAAAATGGGAATCCCTGGGTATGGCAGGGTACGAAGGATAAGGCAAATGGATGGAAATATCTTTCTTCCGTTGTTTTGGGATACCAGATGCCGCTCGTCCTCCAGATGGTTGCTGTTCAAGCTGAATTTGAGGGGTATTTCGATGGAAATGCTGCCTATAATGAACTGTACAAGTCATGGAACCCCGAATTTATGATCGCTTCTATCAGTCCGGTACTTAATTTTCAGTTTACCGAGAATCAGTCCCTTATGGCTCAGTTCCGTTTCAGGAGCCGCCGGGGGTATGCAGATGCTTCTCCTGACATTCCCGTGCTGGATCGGACATATGAAGCCCGGCAGTGGTATTTTGACCGTATTGCTCTGAGTTATACATACCGTTTCTAGGGAATTGCAGAAAAAACATGGATGTCTGGCAGCGTGAACTGCGGTTGCGGGTACGGTATGACTTCGAGAGAAGTCACTCCTGTGAGAATGGCTTCCAAGGAAGCAGCTTCCTTGGAAGCCATTCTCCTGGAGGGAACCTGCCTGTAGCCCTTACTCCTTTTATCGTTGAATTGCTCGAAAAAACGAAAGTCTCTTCTCCTCAGGACTATGAAGCCCTTCGGATCCAGTTGTTGCCGTCAGCGAAGGAGGCTGAGGTTTCGCCTCATGAGTTGAATGATCCTTTAGGGGAGCACCGCCACCGGATTACGAGCCGGCTGGTGCATCAGTATAAAAACCGATGCCTTCTCCTTGCAACCGGGAGCTGTATCTGTTATTGCCGCCACTGCTTTAGGCGGGTATACACCGCCCGTGAGGAAGGGTTTATCAGCTCTGATGAGCTGGCTTATGTGTGTGCCTATCTGTCTTCCCATCCCGAGATTCAGGAGATACTCGTGTCCGGCGGTGATCCACTGACGGCATCGGACGAAAAGTTGGCATCCCTTCTCATGGATATACGCAGGGCTTCGCCGGACATCATTATTCGGCTCTGTACACGGGCTCCCCTGTTTTTGCCTTCCCGGTTTACCTCTGAATTGCTGGAAATACTTCGTTCCTGTAGACCTCTCTGGATAATTCCCCATATAAATCATTCCGCAGAGCTTGCGCCGGAGACCGAGGAAGCGCTCTGCCGTATTCGCGACAGCGGTATTCCCATGCAGTCCCAGACGGTACTGCTTCGAGGGGTGAACGACAGCGTTTCGGCTCTGGCGGGGCTTTTTAACCGGTTGACAGCATTGGGAGTTAAACCGGGTTATCTGTTTCAGGGGGATATGGCTCCCGGCACGTCTCACTTGCGGGTGCCCCTCCGTACTGGTCTGGCGCTGTATCGACAGCTCAGGGGGGAACTTTCCGGGCTTTCGACCCCTGTATATGCGGTGGATCTTCCCGACGGCGGCGGAAAATTCAACCTTTTGGAAATAGAAACGAGCTTTGTGAGAGAAACCCCTGAGGGATGGTTCTTTAAGCGTGATGACGGCAGAGAGTGGTTTTATCCCGCTGAGGAGCAGCGGCTCTGAGCAGAAAAACAGATTACGTTTCCAAGAGATACAAAATCATACACTGTCTCTTTTTGTATGTATAAAAAAGCATACGTTTTACGGAACATGAAATAAGAGCTTTATTCAGCTTGCTATTCAATTCGTTACATTATAATAAGTTGAAAAATAATATTATAAATTATTCATTTTGGCACGTTTCTTGCTTATATATAGGCAGGAGATTACTATGAACGATAAGACCGTGTACCAGACTTACATTGAGGAAATATGCAAGTATCCGCTTTTGACAAAAGAGCAGGAGTTGGAACTTTCCCAGAAAAGTCACGCAGGGGATTCCGCTGCGCAGCTGAGGTTGGTGCAGTGTAATCTGAGACTCGTGGTGAGTATTGGATCGAAATATGTTAACCCGGATTTTCCCATTATGGATGTGATCCAGGAAGGAAATATGGGGCTGCTTACAGCGGCAGGAAAGTTTCACTACTCCCACAATACACGTTTTTCAACCTACGCTTGCTGGTGGATATCCCAGTCCATAACCAGGGCGCTAAACAATAAGAAAAGGCTTGTCCGTATTCCCCACCGGAAGGAGGAGCTGCTTAAAAGGATAAAGCAGGCCGAAAACGTCCTGAGTCAGAAGCTTGCCCGGAGTGTGACGGCGCAGGAGCTTTCCGCCTTTACCGGGGTACCTTCAGGGGAGATCGTTCAGTTGTTGGCATCAGCCGATAGTGTTCTGAGCATGGATGCCCAGATTGATCCTGCCGCAACCCAGACCCTTGCGGATGTGGTGCCGGACGAGACATACAGCCCCGATAATACGGTGCTTGAGGATTCGATGCGGCAGTATGTTCATTCACTGCTGGACCATCTGCCTTCTGCAGAGCGGCAGGTGATCTGGTATCGGTATAACCTCGGACATGAGGAGAAAGCTTATACCCTGCGGCAGATTAGCGAGATTATGGGACTTTCTGCGGAGACGATACGGCAGATGGAAATCAGGGCAATCAAGCGGTTGAAGGATCTGCGGTTCGATATGGATATTTGCTATGCTTGATGCGGAAAAGAGACATACTGATTATTCTATTCGGTGTGTCTCCAGCCGTTTGAGCCGGTCTTCGTCCAGTTCGACGAAGAGGTTCTTTTCGTTTGCCGGGAGGACGGTACCTTTGGGGGCGTTTTTCGCCCGTCTGAGGTGTTTGACCTGGGTGTAGTAGAGGTCGCCCTTTCCGGCTTTTCTGCCCTTTGAGTAGAAGAGCGCCAGGGTTCCTGCGTCGATGAGGATTTCCAGGGGGATGGTTTTTCCGGGGCGGTTTTTGATGAATACGTAGCTGCCGCTCCAGTCCCGGGCATGGAGCCACATGTCGAAGCCTTTGACGTGACGGCGGAGGAGTTCGTCGTTTTCTGCGGCGGTTCTGCCTACGAGGAAGAGCCAGTCATCTACAGAGAAGGAGATACCGGGGTATTTTTTTTCGGTTTGTTGCTTAGGCGTGTTCTGTTTTCGCAGGATCTTGCGGATCACCAGCGGATTCTGTTCCTTGTTGAGGGCGTCGAATTCGGCAGACAGGGTTTCGAGGGTGCGCCGGGATGAGGCGATGTCATCTTCCAGTTCCGCAAGCCCTGAGACGGCTTTTTTGTATTTGGTGTAGTAGTCCTGGGCGTTATCCTTGCCGCCTTTTTTGGGGTCTAAAGGGATTCTGAGAACGGTGT
>JAITWB010000216.1 GCA_031285525.1 Spirochaetaceae bacterium | reverse complement strand
AATACGCCGCCCAGAGCCGAGCAAAAGCCTGTTGCCCCCGCTCACCTCCGTTCAACGCATCATCCCGCAGTAGGGTCGGGTCTACTGTTTGAGATACAGCAGTGTCAGATACTCTTATGTCAGACACATTAGAGTCATCATTGCCTGAATAGCTTTGCATCATACTTATTATACGGCAGAAAGGACTCAAGTGTTGGGCTTTGGAGGAAGAAAATAGTATATTTTTACATCTGAGCGGATTGGAGTGACTATCTCGTATCGCTCGATACTAAGGCTTAGTGTGCCTCGACACGCGAGCTTCGTATCACTCGACACTAAAGGTTAGTATCGAGTGATACGAAGCTCTCATGCAATAATATCATCCCTTCTTCAAGTCCTCTATCTCGTCCCGGAGTGCGGCGGCGGCTTCGAATTCGAGCCGTTCTGCGTGTTCCAGCATCTGCTTCTCAAGAGCCTTGATGAGAGCCTTCCGTTGGGCAGGGATGAGGGTGTTGAAGCTGTTCCTGAGCACTGCGGCTTCGGTATGGGCGGCTTCCTTCTTTTCCTCGGACTGACGGATGAGGATGTCTTCCACCGCCTTTGAGATGGTGGTAGGAGTGATGCCATGCTCTTCGTTGTATTGCTGCTGTATCGCCCGGCGCCGGGTGGTCTCCCCGATGGCGGCTTCCATGGCGGGGCTCATTCTGTCGGCGTACATGACGACCATACCATTCTGGTTACGCGCCGCCCGCCCGATTATCTGGATGAGGCTGGTGGTTGACCGGAGGAAACCGATCTTGTCTGCGTCGAGGATGGCGATAAATGAAACCTCGGGAAGATCGATACCTTCCCTGAGCAGGTTTATACCCACCAGAATATCAAACTCTCCGGTGCGCAGTCCCTTGAGGATCTCTACCCGCTCAAAGGTTTCGACCTCGGAGTGGATATATTTCACCTTGAGGTTGAGAGTGGTCAGGTAATCGGTGAGATCTTCCGCCATCTTCTTGGTCAAGGTCAGAAGGAGACAGCGTTCGTTTTTGTTGAGCCGCGTCTTTATCTCCCCGTAGATATCCTCCATCTGCCCTTCGCTGGGGCGCACTTCAACTATGGGGTCGAGGAGTCCCGTAGGACGGATGAGCTGCTCCACAACCTGAGTACTTCGCTTGAGTTCCTCCTCCCTCGGGGTGGCGGACACGAAGACGGTCTGGTTCAGCATGGTTTCGAATTCCCCGAACTTCAAAGGCCTGTTATCAAGGGCGCTAGGGAGCCGGAATCCGAAGTCTATGAGGTTCTGTTTGCGGGATCTATCCCCCTCATACATGGCGCCGATCTGAGAAAGGGTAACGTGGGATTCGTCGATGAAACAGAGGTAGTCCTTGGGATAGTAGTGAATGAGGGTCGCCGGAGGCTGTCCGGGAGTTCTGCCTGCTATGGGGGCGGAATAGTTTTCGATACCCGGGCAGTAGCCCATCTCCACGAGCATCTCGATATCGTATTCGGTGCGGGTTTTGAGCCGTTCCGCTTCCAAAAGTTTTCCCTGAGCATTGAGGGTTTCGAGACGACTGTCCAGTTCAGCCTTGATCCGTGTTACCGCAACATCAAGGGAGCCTTCGGGGACGATAAAGTGTTTCGCCGGATAGATCGTAGTTTCGTCCAGCTCCTCCCGGGTTTCTCCTGAAATAGGATCGAAACGCCTAATGCGTACCACCCGCTCCCAGTCCAGCTCTATCCGATAGGCTTCCTGCATATAGGCGGGGAATATCTCCATCACGTCCCCCCGAATGCGGAAGCGCCCCCGTTCGAGGACTGCGTCGTTCCGCTCATACTGGAGGGTGATCAACTTTTTTCTGAATATATCCGTGGCAAGGATATCGCCCTTATCGATGTGAATACTCATCTCCCGGTAGGTTTCGGGGAGACCGAGTCCGTAGATACAGGAAACCGTCGAAACAACGATAACATCCCGCCGCTCCATGAGGCTGAAGGTGGCTGCAAGCCTGAGCCGGTCGATCTCGTCGTTGATGGCAGCATCCTTTTCTATATACAGATCCCGTGAGGGGACATAGGCTTCGGGCTGGTAGTAATCGTAATAGGACACGAAGTACTCCACCGCATTATGGGGGAAGAAGGTTTTGAATTCCCTGTAGAGCTGTGCCGCCAGAGTCTTGTTGTGGCTGATAATCAATGCCGGACGCTGAGTCTGTTCGATAATCTTTGCCATGGAAAAGGTTTTGCCCGACCCGGTAACACCCTTTAAGGTTTGAAAGCGATCTCCTTTTTCCAAGCCGTTACTGAGTGCGGCGATTGCAGTGCCTTGATCCCCTGAGGGTTCATAGGGGGATATTACTTTGAATGGTCTCATAGGGTTTCCTTTTGTTGTTGGTCTGCTTCCTTTCGCATTGCCAATAATTCTTTTTGCCTTTCTATTTCTGCCTTCAATTCTTCTTCGGTAGGCAGATAGGGCATATATTTGCTTGCAAAAAGTTGTTTATTTTCTTTCAAAACCGAATATCGTGCAATAGTATTATCTGTTTCGGTACAAAGCAAAATACCAATAGTGGGGTTATCTCCTGCGGGTTTCTTTAAGTCGTCATACATACGCACATACATATCCAACTGCCCAATATCCTGGTGAGTTATTTTGTTGGTTTTAAGTTCGAGAATCACAAAACATTTGAGCATATAGTTGTAAAAAACCAAGTCGATATAAAAATCTTGCGTTTCGGTGCGGATAAGTTGTTGACGGGCAACAAAAGCGAAACCTTTACCAAGTTCGAGTATAAATGTCTGCATCTGGTCTATGATTGCTTGTTCCAATGCGCCTTCCGTATAGCCTTTATTTGCAGACAACCCAAGAAACTCCAAAACCGTAGGATTTTTGATAAATTCGAGTGTGTCCTGTTGAAAAGCTGCAGTATTCACCTTCATTTCCTGCTCAATCTGTTCGGTTTCTTGAGAAGACAACATTCTATGATAATAAAGGGTTGCAATATTTCGATCCAGAGTGCGATATGACCACATTTGTTTTACCGCTTCTTGGCTGTACCATTTTCTTGCCTTTTCATCTTTTACCCTTAAAAGACGCTCATAATGAGACCAACTTAACAAGGGTAAGGTTGGTTTTAATTGGTCAGGCACTGTATGACTTTTTTTCTCTACCAATAAGTCAGGCAGTGCCTGACTTATTGGTAAATCACTGAAAGCTACGTAAAAAGCTTTGAAATTTTTAAGATTCGTAGCCGAAAACCCTTTCCCAAACTCCTTCGTCAATTCTTCGGAAGCAAGTTTTATAATTTGTTTTCCGTATTCGGCTCGTTTTTTGCCTTGCTGCTCTTGCTCTACAATTTGCTGGCCAATAAGCCAATTTGCCTCTATTTGTGCAAAGTTTACAGCTGAATAT
The DNA here is from genome assembly GCA_031285525.1 of Spirochaetaceae bacterium. Next base: position 4,323 of record JAITWB010000216.1, on the reverse strand, counting down.
GCTTTTTGCCGGGCAATTTGTATGATTTGTTTTAATTGCACGATAAAATTGCCCGTTTCTGCTATCGGTACTGTTGCTGATTTCTGTATTTTATTCATTTTTTTCTCCCTCCACAACAATTATCCACCTTCCCGTCTTTTCATCTCCTTCACGAGATAGCTGCCCTGATTGTTTTAATTTCTCAATATCTCTTAATATTGTCCGTTTACTGACAGAAAGAATCGCTGCCATTTTTGCAGTGGAAATATGCGTATTTTCCTGTATCAATACCAGTATTCTTGAATCCCTATCGGTGACATTTCCCCCGTTATCGGTGACAAAAGGCCATTTGACATGTAGTTCTCTATTTCTTAGTACGTTCTGTTCACTAAAAAGCAGATTGCCGAAGAAACGGAGCAGATATTTTTGTGTTGCATGGATATTATTCGTCCAGTCACTGTAATTGGATCTCACCAAAGCATTGCGGAAATACCAACTATGATTGGCAAAGGGTTCATTTTCAACCGTAAATCCAAATGTCCGCAGGTACTTAATCGCAAAGACCGCTGTTGTTCGCGTATTTCCTTCTCCGAATGCGTGAATTTGCCATAAGCCGGAGATAAATTCTGCAATATGTTCTACCTGTTCCTGTCTTGTTAAGCCTTTATATTTGAAATTCTTTTCTTCTCTAAAGTCATATTCAAGCGTTTCCTTTATCAGTGATGAAGACGAATAAAGTACTGTTTCACCATCCAGTATCCATTCCTGCTTTGTGATGTTGTAATCTCTGATTTTACCGGCAAACTTATATATCCCACTAAAAAGCCGACGATGAATTCCGATATATTCGGCAGGAGAGAAGGAAAAGGTTTTTTCCGATAAGATCTCGGCTATTCTGGCAGAAACCTTATCGGCTTCCTCTGTTCGATCATCCTCTATACCATTCTGCCTGATCGATTGTGTTTTATAATAGGCATCGATACGGTTTTTCACTTCGTCAAAAGTGATATCGCCTTCAATGTTTTGCCTTGCTGTTTCAATCAGATATGCAGATGGGGTCAGCCCGTCAACTTGCTGTAATCCAATAGCGGTTTGCCAGATAATCCCTTTTTCTTTTTTATCCGGCTCCCCTTGTCTGATATATTCTTCGAAGTCGCTCATGGTCCGTTTGTTTCCTCAGAATCGTCAATATCGAATTGCGTCAACACTCTTCTTTCAATATCCTCGGCGCTTGGCAGTGTATCAGCAAATTCGGCGGGAACAAAATCACTTAATGTGTATTCGCTCACTCCTATCGGTTTGTGTATGTCTTTCAAGGCATATTCCGCCGTTAGTTTGTCTCTTGTTTTACAAAGCAGAATGCCAATGGAAGGATTATCATGGGGATGTTTGAGCATGTCATCAACAGCGGAAAGATAAAAATTGAGCTTTCCTGCATATTCAGGCTTGAAGGCTGTATTTTTCAACTCTATCACAATATAACAACGGAGTTTTGTATTGTAAAACAACAGATCGATATAATAATCTATATCGCTTACCTCTAAATGGTATTGGTTGCCCACAAAAGCAAAACCAGTACCAAGTTCAAGTAGTGTTTTGGCAATATTTGCTACAAGTTCGTTTTCTATTTCCCGCTCGATGATTCCCTTTCGTTTTTCTATAAAATCAAACACATAGGCACTTTTTAAAGTTTCAATAGCCAAGTCACTTTGCGGGTTTGGCAATAGTCTTTGATAATTACTTGCTTTCTTTTCAGGCAATGCTTGCCGTTCATATCCTTTTGTTTCAATATGATATTCCAAAACACGAACAGACCAACTGTTCTCTACGGTTTGTTTTGCATACCATTCATATTGTTGAGCCGTTTTTGCAGCATCCATAATTCTTATATTATGAGTCCAGCTCAAAAGTGCAAGCAGTGATTGCACTTTTGAGTCATCGGGGAAAAACTCTGCGAATTTACGCATATATTTCAGGTTTCTAACAGAATAACCTTTCATATTTGGAAATTCTGTTTTTATATCTCTTGCAAGGTTATCAATAAACTTTGCCCCATATTTAGTATTGGCGATAATGATTTTCCCGATATTCCAAAACAGCACAATTTGCTCCTGATTTACACCAAGAACAGCTCTGTATTGAGCATCACGGATGTGTTTCTTTATCTTGTTTAGTATTTCAAAATACTCATTGCTATTAATCAGCATATCTCCGCTCACCCTTACTATCTATTCCCCTCCGCAAGGGTCACTTTAAGGTCGATCTGCTGTTTTCCCCGCAGAACAGTGACGGTTACCGTGTCTCCGGGCTTTTGACTTTCCAGGGCGGAGTAGTAATCTGCCAGAGCAGCAACAGGGATGTCGTTTATGGCGGTTATGATGTCACCGCCGAGGTAGATGACGGAGCTGTTTCTGCTGGAGCCGTAGCGTACCGGTTCCGTGCCGCCGCGGATACCCGCTTTTGCGGCGTTGCTGTTGTTCTGGATCTGGGAGACCAGAAGTCCCTTGCTGGTGGAGAGTTTTGCGTAGTTGGCAATCGAAGGGGTAAGCTGCACGAGCTGCGCTTCGAGGACGCCCCGGCGCACGGTGCCGAACTGGATAAGGTCAGAAACGACCCGCTGGGCGGTGGTTATGGGAACAGAAAAGCCGATCCCTGCGGAAGCGCCGCTGGGAGAATAGATCATGGTATTGATACCGACCATCCGCCCCTGTGTATCCAAAAGGGGACCGCCGGAATTTCCCGGGTTAATTGCCGTATCGGTTTGTATCATGTCCCGGATGATGTTGTTTGCCGAGGTCTGTATGGGTCTTCCCAGACCGGAAACGATGCCGGTGGTCAGGGTGCGTTCAAAGCCGAAGGGGTTGCCGATGGCGAGCACCTTCTGCCCTACCTTCAGATTGGAGGAATCTCCGAAGGTGATGGTTTTAATCTCCATGTTTTGGGGAGGGTCGAATTTCACCACCGCCAAATCGCTTGCGGCATCGCTGCCTATCACTTTTCCCTCATACTGGGTTCCATCGGAGAGGGATATATATATCCTATAGGCGTCCTTGATGACGTGGGTGTTGGTGAGTACATAGCCTCGGGTGTCTATGATCGACCCCGAACCAGAGCCGCCTTCCTGGGGTACCGGTTCAAGGAACCAGTTTATGGACATGATTTCGGTGGTGATATTGACTACCGCTTCGTTGCATTTTTCGTAGACAGCGATGTTCTGGAGTTCATCCTGAGTATAGCCCTGAACCGTGTCTACGGTGTAGAGCTGCTCCGGTTTGGCCGGGGAGTTCTGCTCCCCAGAGGTATGAAGGACGAAAGAAGGCGACTGTACAGCCTCCGGGATAAAGGTGTCATCCGTTTTTGCTTCCAACCCGGTAAACCTAATAAGGCCGAAGCCTACCGCTCCCAGGAATACGATTAAGGCTGAACAGACCGCTGCAAAAATGACCTGCTGTTTGCTATATAGTTTCACCGTAATCTCCTTCAAAATGCAGGGTTTTGAAAACTCCTCCTTACTAATATAGCAAAAATATCGATTTTGTACAGAGAAATATGATATTTTATAGGAGGAGGAAGAGGTATTTGTTCACACTCTCAAAATCCCCTGCACTTCCTCAGGAGCCAGCTCCCTGAATTCCCCTTCCTGCATGGCTCGTCCTTCAAATTCCGATCCGAGAGGCCAGAGCATTGAAATCGAGCCGATACGTATACGGGTGAGTTTTTTTACCCGGACATCGAAATGTTCAAAGACCCGCCGGATTTCCCGGTTCTTGCCTTCCACTAATACGACCCGCATCTTTCTCGATGAAAGACGCTCTGCGGTGCGGCATTTGTAGAACACCGAGTCGATCCGAATCCCTTTCGTGAATCTATCGGTGAGAGACTCGGGAAAGGAGGTCGAAGTCTCAACGATGTATTCTTTTTCCAGCTCCGCCGAGGGGTGGGAGACTTTTGCGGCAAACTGACCATCGTTGGTAAAGATGATGAGTCCCGAGGAAAACATATCGAGCCTGCCCACATTGTAGAGCCGCTCTTTGAAGTGGGGCCTCAGAATATCCGCCGCCACGGGACGGTTCTTCTCGTCGGCGAGGGAACAGACAACCCCGGAGGGTTTATTTAATAGTACATAATGAAAGGTTTCTTCCGGCTGAACCGGAACGCCGTCAACGCAAACCTTGTCATCGGAGGTGACCTTGGTTCCCAGCACGGTCACGAGTTCGCCGTTTACGGTAACATGACCTTCGGTAATAAGGTTTTCGGAGCTTCGCCTGCTGGCAACCCCTGCATGGGCGAGATACGCCTGAAGCCGGATTAAACCGCTTGCGGGGGTACTATCAGTATTGTTCT
>JAITWB010000192.1 GCA_031285525.1 Spirochaetaceae bacterium | reverse complement strand
AAAGAAAGAATTCTGTAAATGAAGTATGTCAACAGGTTCCGGCAACTTCCACCGAACACGAGAGTATTTACTTAAAAACAACTTTCACGCCAGCTCCCACCCAAACACAAACAAAATGTTCGGCGAACGAGTGCCGCTTCAACACCGAGGCGCCACTCCAGAGAAAGTTCCTTCCCTGGAGAGAGATGTACCGGGTAGAGACCGCCGGCGGGATGAAAAAACGAAAAAGACTCTTCGCCGTTGGAAAGAATCGGTTCCGCAAGTATGGGAGTTATCCGGTTTTTTTCCAGAACCAGGGTGAATGAGTCACTATCTGTTTCTGCTCTGCAGAGCTTTCCAGAGCTGTCAATCCAGCTGATCCGATACCGGAAGCTCAGACTGTTGTCCCGCCCCCAATCGGCCGTATCGGGATGAGTTGGTAATATTATGGAGACCGTTTCCTGTTCCATATCCGTCAACAGCGGCAGGGAACACGCCCAGAGCGCCGCTAAAAGGGGAAAATAAAAAAAGATATGTTTCATATATACTATATCGCTTTTTCTTGCCCTTTTTCAGTAAAAACAGACCAGTTTTTTTGTAAAATGTATTATCATATAGCTTATGAAGTACGATTTTGACCGTATCGTGTCCCGTTCGGGTACGTACAGCCTAAAATGGGATATGATGAAACGGCGGGATGGAAAACCGATAGGAGCCGATGTCTTCCCCTATTCTGTGGCGGATATGGAATTCTCTATCGCTCCAGAGATTCAGCAGGAGCTGCATAAACAGGTCGATGCAGGCAATATGGGATATTACAATCCCACAGGCCTTCTCTTTTCTGCATTCGCAGGATGGTCGGAACGCCGTCACGGGTGGAAACCGCTGCCTGAATGGATGGCATTGACCCCAGGAGTAGTTCCGTCCGTGTATACCGCTGTCAGGGCATTCACCAAACCCGGCGAAGGCATTATCTTCATGCCCCCCGTATATCCGCCGTTTTATCAGAGCATAACTCAAAACGGTCGAAGGGCGGAATCAGCACCGCTGAAAAAAGAGAGCCTTCCCGATGGAAGTCTTGCATACACCATGGATTTTGACAGTATCGAAGAGCTTGCCGAAAAGTCGGATGTTACCATGCTGCTTCTGTGCAGTCCCCACAACCCTGTAGGGCGGGTATGGACCGATGAGGAACTTGTTCAACTCGCCTCTATTTGCAGCAGGAACAATGTGCTGGTGGTCTCCGACGAGATACACTGCGATCTCCTGTTCGGCGGGAGCCGTCACACACCCTTCGGAATGTTAGACAGCGTAACCCGGGGGAAATGGGTCGTTGCAGGGGCTCCCAGCAAAACCTTTAACCTCGCAGGAGCGGCAACAGCGGTGACGATCATTGGAGACGAACACCTCCGTTCCCTCTTTGCAGCCCAGAGAGACCTCGACAGCGGCGACTTCTCGAACCTTTTGGGTATGACCGCCTTTGAAGCGGCATACCGTTTGGGAGAACCCTGGCTGGACGAACTGCTTACCGTTCTGGAACAAAACCGCAGACTCGTCCGGGGCTTCTTTGCCTGCAATCTTCCGACAATACCTTTTTCGCCTCTCGAAGGAACCTACCTTATGTGGTTCGATCTATCCCCGCTGGGCATGACCGGGGACGAGTTGGATCGCTTTCTCACCGATGAAGCGGAGTTCTTCCTCAACGATGGACGGAAATTCGGTCTTGGCGGAGAGGGGTTTGAACGGCTCAATATCGCCTGCCCCAAAGCTGTACTCGAACAGGGGTTGGAGAGGTTCTATAAAAAGGTAGAAGAGAGAAGGGTGAAATGAAGAAAGCTGAGGGAGAAATGGATAGATGAATGTGTTGGTGTATGGGTCGTTGAATATTGATTTGGTTTTTTCGGTGGGGCATATTGTGCGGCCTGGGGAAACTATTAGTAGTACTGCTCTTACCAGGAGCGCTGGAGGGAAGGGGGCGAATCAGGCTGCGGCGTTGGCAAAGGCCGGGGTTGCGGTGAAGTTGGCGGGGAAGGTAGGGCAGGATGGGGAGTTTTTGCTTTCTCTGCTGGAATCCTATGGAGTTGATACCTCTCTCGTTGCGGTTTCTGATGGGGCTACTGGGCAGGCCATTATTCAGCTGGATGAAAACAAACAAAATGCCATTGTTTTGTACGGCGGCGGCAATCGGGAGATAACAGAAGAGGAGATTGAGGCGGTTCTTGCCGGGTTTACTGCCGGGGATATGATAGTTCTTCAAAACGAGATATCCCATACGGCGGAGATCATCCGGCAGGCAAAAAGCAGAGGGATGAAAGTGTGCCTCAATCCTTCACCCTATGACAAGTTTATAGAAGCCTTGCCCCTGGATATGGTGGATATGTTTTTCGTCAACGAGATAGAAGGGGCGGCTTTAGCGGGCGCTCTGGCGGACGAAAATTTCGATATCTTTATTACAGTGGTTCTTGAAAAACTGACCAACCGTTTTCCTGATGCTGAGATAATTCTTACCGCCGGAAGGGACGGCGCTTATTATGCATTCCAGGAAGAAAGGGCTCATGGCGCTATATTGAACGTTCCCGTCGTGGACACCACCGGAGCAGGAGACACTTTTACCGGGTATTTCCTCGCTTCCCGGCTGAGAGGCTATACGGCGCAACAGTCCCTCGATACGGCGTGCCGGGCAGCGTCGATTGCGGTTTCCCGGTTTGGGGCGATGGAAGCGGTTCCTGCGGCGGCTGAGGTGTTTGGGGAAGGGAGAAAAGAGAAGGGATAAGGGATAAGGGAGAAATGGCGGAGAGCATAATAACACCCATTTACTACACTTTAGGAGAAATCCAGTGTTTCCAGCAATTCCATCGCTCCGTCAAAATCACTATGCAAAAACAAGGCATTCCAGATTTCTTCAAGTACGGCTTTAGTCTGCGGTTTCCACTGCTTTTCTTTTAATACATCAAGCGCCGCATACGCTCCAGTGTCATCGTAATTTTCACAAGCGGTTTTGATGTTTTGCAATTGTTCTTTTAGATATTCCGTGTCTTCCACGATGTCGGTGTTACTGATATCGTCAGTCTCTACAGGAACAAGGGTTTGAACGAGGACTTCCAGTGTTTTCACGAAACCTTCTATGTTGGCATGAATGAAATCCATATCCCCATTGGTGCCGGCTTTTTCTAGCCCGTAAGCAGCGGCGGATATTTCGGTTTCACCAATATTGGCAAGCGCAGATTTCATGGCATGTACGGTAGTGGTAAGCAGTTTTATGTCCCCTGATGCTTTTGTTTCGCGTAGGGTCCCTATTGCCTTTTCTGCATCACGGCAGAATATCTGAAGCAGTTTGGGAGTTCTTATGGCTTTTGAAGCATTCAGGATATCGATTTCTCCAGAGGTCACACCTGAGGTCACTTCCTGCCCGGTATACATTTGAGCTTCTCTGGGATGTCTGTCACGAACAAAGGTATTCAAGGCGGCATTCAATTCCCGTATATCAATCGGCTTTGCGATAAAACCATCAAATCCGTTTTG
>JAITWB010000139.1 GCA_031285525.1 Spirochaetaceae bacterium | reverse complement strand
GCGGCGGCGTCTATGTTCTCTACGGAACCCTCACAATGACCGGCGGAATCATTGAAAAAAACAAAGCTGTTAATGGCGGTGGAGTATATGTAGATATCGATACCAATAGCACAAACACCGGAAACTTTATCATGAACGGCACTGCCGAAATTAAAGAAAACGAGACAACAACAACTAGCGGCAACGGCGGCGGCGTTTACAATAAAGGAACCTTCTCCATGGGTTCTGTCACAGGTTCTACCCCCAGCATTGCAGGTAATATTTCCTCTGGCTTGGGCGGCGGATTGTATAACGAGGGAATCTTTACTATGGGAATCCCTAATGTGATAACGACTCCGGATTTTGACCCTGTCATCACAGCAAATAGAGCGTCCCAGGGCGGCGGTGTGTATAGTAGAGCCACACTGTCACCTAAAAAGTCATACTTTCATACTGGAACTGTTAGCGGAAATCAAGCTACTGGTACTGATAATACTGGCGCTTTTTTGGGTTCTCAACTATTTAGCGCCTCCGGTAATATAAACAATCTAAACTTAAATACAGGCACAGACAATCGTGTTAATACTGCTATTATAAGCGGGGTCATACAGCCGTAACAAGGGAGAAATGAGAAGGTAAAAGGGAGATTCTACATGGAATGTGACGGATTCCATGTAGAATGGAGAGGATTCCATGTGGAATGGACAAGATTCCATGTGGAATGGACGGGATTCCATGTGGAATGAACAAGATTCCATGTAGAATGGACGGGATTCCATGTGGAATGTGAAGGATTCTCTGTTTATGAAACGAACGTGGGCGTAGGCGCTCATTTGTTGCTTTGAGGAGGTTTTCGTGGTATACTTTCCTCATAGTGCAATAGGCAGGAGGATGTGACGTGAGTACAAACCTAAAATATAAAAGCAGCGTTTTTTCTTTTATCTTCAATAACCCCGATATCTTACGGGAACTTTATTATGCCCTTGAAGGAATAGAACTACCAAAAGACACGCCCATAACAATAAACACTCTGCAAGATGTTTTGTATATGGACAAAATTAACGACCTTTCTTTTGAAATAGATGGAAAAATAGTCGTAGTTATCGAGCATCAATCAACGATAAACCCAAACATGGCGCTCCGACTGCTCATGTACATTGCCCGAATCTACGAAAAAACAGTAAGTGACAGGAAAATTTACTCATCACAACAGGTAAAAATCCCCCGTCCTGAGTTTTTTGTACTGTACAATGGCAAAGAGCCTTACCCTAACGAGAAGCGGTTAAAACTGTCAGATGCCTTTGAAGATATAAGCTCCCTCGGAACCCCAGAAAAAGCAAACCAAAGCATCGTTTCCCCCTCCCTGGAGCTTGAAGTCCGGGTTATCAATATCAATGAAGGGCAAAACGAAGAAATAGCGAAAAAGTGTAGAACACTCTATGAATACGGTGCCTTTATAGCGAAGGTACGGGAGTATGAACGTTTAGGGATGAGTCATGAAGAAGCTGTTAAAAAAGCCATTCTATACTGTCTTGAACATGATATATTGAAAGAGTTTCTTGAAAAGAACGCATCGGAGGTAACGAATATGTTAATAACCGAGTGGAATTGGGATGTCGCAAAAGAAGTCTGGCAGGAAGAAGCGAGAGAAGAAGGTCGTGAAGAAGAAAGGAACTATTTTCTCGAATTATTGCATCAGGGACTTTCTACAGACGAAATTGAAGCAAGGCTTTCATCGGATAAGGATAAAAAATAGTATTATTGCTTTATAAAGGAACAAAACATGAACACAGAAACACTGGCAAAAACAATCGATCACACACAGCTCAAGGCAACGGCAGTCAAAGAGGACATCGTAAAACTCTGCGCCGAAGCCCGGGAATACGGCTTTTACTCCGTATGCATCAACCCCTGCTGGGTTCCCCTAGCAGTTCGGGAACTTGAAGGCAGCGGCGTTGCAGTCTGTACGGTTATAGGCTTTCCCTTAGGCGCAAACGCCACCGGTATCAAAGCGGCAGAAGCCTCCCATGCCGTCCTCCAGGGCGCCAGGGAAGTCGATATGGTCATCAACATCGGCGCCCTTAAAAACGGCGATCTGAGCGCAGTAGAGGCGGACATACGGGCTGTGGTCGAAGCGGTGCGGGAAGCTCAAGAGAGAACAGGCATAACCGCCATAGTCAAGGTCATCATAGAAACCTGCTACCTCACGGATGCAGAAAAAGAAGCCGCCTGCCTCGCAGCGAAACAAGCAGGAGCGGATTTCGTCAAAACCTCCACCGGTTTCGGCGCCCCCGGCAACGATGCATCCGGCAACCCCCTACCCGCAGGCGCTACTGTATCGGATGTATCCCTCATGAAGAAAACCGTCGGCGCCTCCATGCGGGTCAAAGCCTCCGGCGGCATCAGGGATCTCGACACCGCCCTGGCAATGCTCAACGCCGGAGCAGACAGACTGGGATTCTCCGCCGGAATCAGCATAGTACAAGGTAGAAATGAGAAGGTAGAAATGAGAAAAGGGAGGAAGGACTTCCGGGATGTTGGAATAGGAGTTCGAGATATCGAAAACTGAGGGACTTCCTTTTCTCCCTTCTCTTTTCTATTTTCTATTTCCCTCCCCTCCCTAGTCAAGAGCCGGGAAAAACGCTATACTGTGGCTGAATTTGTATGAGAAGAGGTAACAAAAATGATAAGAGGCGGCGATATCGCAAAGGGAAGTGTTCTGCTTATAAAGAACTCACCCTACCTCGTTGTTGAACGTGAATTTGTAAACCCCGGTAAAGGCTCAGCCTTTGCCCGTGTGAAGATGAAGAACCTCAAAGATGGTTCGGTACTCACACAGACGATAAAGACCCAGGATAACGTTGAAGATGCCACCGTGGACACACACGACGGACAGTACCAGTACAGTGACGGCGAAAACCACGTTTTCATGGACATTGCGTCATTTGAAACCATCAACGTACCGGAAGGGCTGAACGACACCCTCAAGTACTACCTAAAAGAAGGGCAGGAATACCCCATCCTCATCTGGGAAGGAAACCCCATCGACGTAAAGATCCCCCAGAAAATGGTATTTGTTGTTGCAGAAAGCGAAAACTATGTCCGGGGAGACACGGTTTCCGGCGCAACCAAGCCTATCGTAACAGAAACAGGACTCACCGTCCGGGTTCCCCTGTTCATCAAACAGGATGAAAAGGTCATGGTAAACACCGAAACCAACGAATATGTTGAACGGGTGAATAACTAGTATATCTGTCGCTCAAGTTCACGAAAAAGGTTGCCGATTATATAATCGACAGCCTTTTTTATTTGCATTTTACCGAAATGTGGGATATACTTTTCACAAGTTTACTGGAGGAACTGTACATGGCAATACGTGCAATGGATCTGTATGACGCATACAACCAAAATCGACTCCCCAAGGATCACGGCTACATTGTCTCATCGTTTTTTTCACCGGCCTCAGCTTATTCCATTTATGAGATAGTCTCCTATGCTGCAGTTAAGAGTTTTTACCTGACAGGAGAAGGCATCACCTTTCAAACCAACGGTAAGAAAATGTACGTCCTCGTAGAACCCTCATCTTACAACCAGAAAGCAGTAGAGCCCTATGTCCGTTCCAGCAAAGACAAGATCCCCCTCCGCTTCAACGACCTCAACATCTATACCACAAAAAACCAATACCGGGTCATGTACAACAAAATCCCCCAGGATGTGATGACCTCCTTTACCGTCCTCAAGCCCGAAGGCATGAACTTTGCCTTCATATTCTACATGATCCCGGAAGTCTACGACGTAATGGCGCTCTTTTTCGAAAAAACCCTCAACAGGGAAGCTAATGTTCCCCTAATAGATGCGAAAAAACTCGCCAAGCTGATCTCTTCGACCATACATGAGACAATGGAAATAAAACAGAACTAAAAAGTGTTGCAAGCGCCTGCGCTAAAAGCGCCCGTACTCCTTATCTACGGACTCGCCACGACTGACTACCAGTGGATACGCTCTTTTTACCCCGTCAAACGCTTTCTCGAAGCAGGAGCCGCGCTCCGCATCCCGGTAGAAGTACTCCTGCCCATGGACTTTCTCAGACTATACAAAAGCGGATCATACCGGAATCACCGGATTCTCGTTCGGGGCAGCGTACCGGATGAGGTCTTTACCGCCCTCGAAACAGCGGGCATCCCCCACACCAACACCCGGTTCTGCCGGAAAATCTGCGACGACAAAACAGTAACGGCGCGCTTTCTCGCAGAAAACAACTATCCAGCGCCTCAAACCCTGGGAATACTGAGTAATTCCCTACCAACCGTCGAAGCGGACTTCCCCTACCCCATCATAGCGAAACCCGTCTTCGGCAGCAGAGGCCGGGGCGTCACCCTCCTCCGCTCATCGGAAGAGCTGCATACCTTTACAGAAAAACTGCACCGGGAAGGGACAGAGGACTATCTTCTTCAGGAATACCTCTCCTACGCCCCCGGCAAAGACCTCAGAGTCTTCATATGCGGCGGCGAAATCCTCGCTGCGGTTGAACGGCAGGGACAAAGCGGCTCTGAAAAGAGCGGCGCTGTACAGTGCATCCTCTCCAACAGCTCCTCCGGCGGCACCGTTCGCCCAGTTCAGTTCTCTTCAGAAACAGACTTTCCGCAAGGAACTTGTTTTCCGCAAAAATACCGAGACATGGCTCTGGATATAGCCGCCAAGGCGCAATTACCCTACGGCACCGTAGACTTCATCTGGAAGAGCCAAACCGAGCTCGCCGTCTGCGAACTCAACGCCTCCCCGGGCTTTGAGGAACTGGAAAAACAAACCGGAATAGCTATAGCGGAACCGCTGCTCTACTTTGTCTCTTCATTCTAACCCCAAATGCAATACGCCACACATAGATACCCGTCTACGCCACACATAGATACCCGTCTACGTCACACGTAGATACCCATCTTCATTCCTACTCGAACAAGCGGTCTCGCTCTCTTTTTCCACTACTGTAATGACTTTGCCCCTTTTTTGTTCTATATTTGTATGTATGAAACACTCAGATAAATCGCCTAAAGAACTGTCGCTGGAGAAAAAACTCCTCTCCCTGCTTTCAGCAGAAGGAAATGCCCTCAAGGCTGCGGAACTGCTGATACAGGATGAACAGGTAAAGGCGCTGCAGGATTACGCCAACAACGTCAGTATTGTCAGGCTCGGATATAACGACCACGGACCGGTGCACATGAAAACGGTCACCCATAACGCCATCCACATGATGTCCCTACTCCGGGATGCGGATATTCAGACATCCCTCCAAAAGGAAAAGATCGGCACCTTCGACGACAGCCTCACAGCAGTCATCTGCGCCGCCTTCCTCCACGACATCGGCATGACCGTCGGAAGGCAGGATCATGAGATATTCGGCATAAATCTCGCCATCCCCATACTGGACAGGCTTTTGGCAATCCTCTACCCGGGAAATATCCCTCAACAAAGCGTCATCCGCTCCCTCGCCGTCGAAGGCATAGCGGGTCACATGGGAATCCACAAAATACACTCGATAGAAGCGGGAGTCATCCTCATCGCCGACGGCTGCGACATGGAAAAAGGCCGCGCCCGAATCCCCATGACCCTCAGCAGAGAACCCAAGGTCGGAGACATCCACAAATACTCCTCCCACTCCATCGAATCGGTATCCCTCATAAAGGGACTCGAAAAACCCATCCGCATAGAAATCCTCATGACCAGCGACGTCGGCTTCTTCCAGGTCGAAGAAGTACTCATCCCCAAAATACAGGCGAGCCCCATCCGCGGATACATCGAATTACTGGCAGGACTCTCCCGGGAAGGACTCAAGCAGTATCAATGACACCTTGACATTCCCCCCCATATTGTATAAGTATTACACTGCATTGTATGTGAATGCATAAATATACAGACGAGGTTACCATGCCCGAACATATGGACGATACAGACGTTATCCTTAAATTGGCGCAGATTGCAGAAATAAATGATCCCATAGATCCCCAGCTCTACCAGCAGTACGATGTAAAGCGGGGTCTCCGGGACTCCGACGGCAAGGGGGTTCTGGTAGGACTCACCAAGGTCGGTAACGTACACGGCTATGAGATGATAGACGGAAAACCCAAAGCGGTTCCGGGAAAACTCATCTACCGGGGATATGACATTGAAGACATCATCAAGGATGCCGAACAAAACGACCAGTTCGCCTTCGAGCAGACCGCCTACCTCTTGATATTCGGAGAGCTTCCCTCAGCCTCCCAGTTGGCGGAATTCCGCTCCTTCCTGGGAGAAAAGCGCTCCCTCCCCGGCGACTTCACCGAAGACATGATCATGAAAGCCCCCTCCCCGGATATCATGAACAAACTTGCCCGGGGAGTACTGGCAAGCTATTCCTACGACTCAAACCCTGAAGATGTGAGCATCGTCAACGTCCTCAGGCAGTGCATAGAACTCATCGCCCGGTTCCCCTCGCTGGTAGCCTACGCATACCAGGCAAAGCGGCGGTACTACGACGGCAAGAGCATGTACGTCCACAACCCCGACCCGGAACTCTCCACAGCAGAGAACTTCCTCCGGCTCATCAGGGCGGACAAGAGCTATGACCGCTTAGAGGCTGAAATCCTCGACCTCTCCCTCATCCTCCACGCCGAACACGGAGGGGGTAACAACTCCTCTTTCTGTATCCACGTGGTCTCCTCCACCGACACCGACACCTACTCCGCAGTTGCCGCCGCAGTGGGCTCCCTCAAGGGACGGCGCCACGGAGGGGCAAACATGAAGGTCATGGAAATGATGGATGACATCAAGGAAAACGTCCGTGACTGGAGTAGCGAAAAGGAGATTTCAGACTATCTCCGCAAGATACTGCAAAAAGACGCCTTCGACCGCACCGGACTCATCTACGGCCAGGGCCACGCAGTCTACACCGTCTCCGACCCCCGTGCAACCCTACTCAGGGACAAAGCGCGGGAACTTGCCGCCGCCAAGGGCAGCCTCGAAGAATTCAACCTCTATTGCCTCATCGAACAACTGGCGCCCCAGATCATCATGGAAGCCAAGGGCAACGGCAAACGAATCTGCACCAACGTGGACTTCTTCTCGGGCTTTGTCTACACCATGCTCAACATCCCCCGGGAACTGTTCACCCCCATCTTCGCCATCTCCCGCGTAGCCGGATGGGCAGCCCATCGTATAGAAGAAATCGTCTCAGGAGGAAGAATCTACCGCCCCGCCTTTAGACAGGTCGGAGAAAACAGGGAATACATCCCTATGGATAAACGGTAACACAGGGCTATTAACAGGCAACACGTCACAAAGACGAGTCTTCACAATAAAAACAGGGCAGAATCTTTTATAGGTTTCTGCCCTGTTTTTATTTAAATAAGTTCAGAGAGCACAAGCGGCTAATTCGTCTATCAGAGCTTTTTCAACAAAACTATTTATTGACATATCCAGAGACTTTGCTATTATTGCTATTTTTTTATGCAGTTCAGGAGATACTCTCAGATTGAATTTACCGGAATACGGCTTTTCAGGCTCAACGCCCTCCTCTTTACACCATGCGATATAATCATCGATAGAATCCCTCAAAGCCTGTTCTATCTCATCTACCGTTGTTCCCTGAAATGTTATGACATCACGGGTGTTTATGACATCACCGTGAAACAATCGAGCGTCTGCGTCATAAGTGACACTCCCCAGATAGCCCTTATATTCCATCATATCTTTACTCCTGCATTTTGAAGGAATCTCCTTACTGAAACAACTGCTCCTTTATCTGTTGTTTTCTGCGGATGCGGACGGTGAAAAACTGCACGGACATCGTTCAATTTTACCCGTATTCTTGAACCAGCGCCTTCAGATATGTCACACCCCAGTTCAACAAAAAGGGTTTCTATATCAGACCACAGAATCTGCGACTGTACCGGATTTTTGAATATCCCATTTAAAGTCTTTTGGTTCTTGCTGTTCATGTATAAATAGTACTGCAATTAAGTACTACTTGTCAAGAAAAGACCGCTACTGTCACAGCAACAAGTACAGGATGGAAATAACGTGAATTATATGCTATATTTCTCCCATGGCTTTTATCCTGATGCTCATAACCTATGTGATTCAACTACTCCTCATCATCCATATTATGAAAAATAGCCGCCCGTATTACTGGATCTTGGTAATCATCTGGATTCCGTATATCGGCGGTATCGCTTACTTTTTGGTTGAAATACTCCCCGGACTGTCCCGGAACGCCAATGTACGTACCATGGGTAACAGGCTTGTCTCCTCGATCAACCCCATGGGCGAGATCAACAGGCTCAAGGAACAAACGGCAATGCAGGACACGGTAAGCAACCGCCTCCTCCTCGCAGAGGCCTATGGTAACGCAGGGATGTACACAGAAGCGATAGACCTCTACAAAAGCTGCCTCACCGGCCCCTATGCAAAAGACAGAAGCATCCTCTTCCCCCTGGCGGAGTCGTATTTCCATAACGGCAGCATCACCGAAGCCCGGACAATTCTCGACGATCTGGAGAAGGAAAAACCCTTCACCGCCTTTGAAGAACAACTCCTCAAACTGTTGGTTCGTGAAGCCGAAGGAGAAGAACTTTTCGAACAGTTTGAGCAGCTCTACAGCCGTTCAAACAACTTTGAAGCAGGATACTATTATGTCCGCTCCCTCATTCAAAGAGGGGAACAGGAAAAAGCCGCCGCAGTCATCGGTGATATGAAGAAAACGCTTAAAATGTACTCCAATTTCAAGAAAACCATGGGGAAGGAATGGATAGGCAGAAGTGAGCAAGAGCTAGGGAGAAGGTAAAAAGAGAAAATAGAAGGGATAAAGTAGAAAAGAAGAAGACACTCTTTTCTCTTTTCTACCTTCTCTTTTCTCTTTCCTCCCTTTTACCTTCCCAACAATTTAACCGTATCCCCTTCAAGAAGCTCCAGCTGCGCCCGTTTTGCGATGAGACCTTCCTTCTCCGCTCCCGAAACCTCAATATTCCGCTTGAGATCCCGGATATGGTCGTTCAGTTGGCGGATCTTTCGTTCGTCATCGGCAACGGAGCCTTCCAGTGAGGATATCTGTTTTTCCGTTTTTTCGATATATCCGGTGAGTTCAAGGATCTCTATCCGGCGGGAATAGGAAATGATAGCTTTCCGCTTCTGCATAACATCGGGAAAAAACTCCTGAGGCACGAGTTCCTCAGAAAGGTGTTTCTGCATGTCCGCTTCCGGCTTTTCAGAACCAAGAGGGTTGCCGTTTTCGTCGATAAAACGGTTTATGTATATCCGGCCTGTTTCGGTGCAGAGGTTTTCCATGTCGCTGTCGTACTGTTTCAGGTATTTACGCAGTTCCTCTATGCGCTTGGTCGGATTATCCGCGCCGACAGCGGAGAGCTGCGCCGCATAACCTGCATCCTCCCCGATAAGGGACTGAAGGTATTCATGCTGCGCCTCGATTTCGTTTCTCAGGGCGTTGCATTGCTCATCCGCCTGAATAATCCCGCTGTCAAGAGTTCCGTCCTGGTAAAAGGGACGCAGGGAGTCCGCATCCCGTACAGCTCTGGCGCCTTTTATGTAGATAGCCCCGATCTTTTTGGTCAGCTGGGTAATGGATGCGTTTACCGGAACCAGCTTCATCTGGGTGACCAGCTTTGAGAAAAAACCTTGAGATTCCAGTTCCTTCTGTATTGCCGCTGCCCGGGACTGCTGTTCGGTGAGGAGGGTTTTTTCCCCGGAAATTTCAGTAAAAAAGACGCCGAAAAAGTCTGTAAACGAGCTCTGGTAGTGGAGGTACAGTGCACTTCCCAGGGTTTCCAGCACTTCGGGCCATTTAGCGTTCAGTTCTTCGATATGCTTCTTTACCGCCTGAGACTGCTCCTGCAGTTCCTTACGCCGGGCGGCGGACTGCTGAATATCCGTGATGATCCGGGAGTAGTCATCCCTTCTTCTGTTTATTTCATGATAAGAGGCGAGCCGGTCTTCTCCTACGGAATAACTTCCCGCAGAACGTGTTTCGGCAGAGAGCAGTTTTCTCCCTGCGGCAGTATATAAACGGGTAAGGGCGGAGAGTGTATCATTCCGTTTGATCTCCAGCTCCTGAATGGTTCTGCGGCGTATATCCATCGTGTGCCTCCTGTACAATCCATATCGACTGCTATTATACCACGTTACTACTATATATAGTAACCAATGTTTTTTTTATTGACAATATTTTTCGTTACATTGAGATAATAAATAATTTTCTTGACAATATCGCCAAACCCCTCTTATCATGGTAGATATATATTTGCGGATAAATATTAAGGAGTATTCATGGATTTTACAACGAAGCAGATACGGAATGTGTCAATTGCAGGCCATGGTCAGACCGGAAAAACGACGCTGATGGAGCAGCTGTTGTTTGCCGCCGGAAGTATTCCCCGTCCCGAGCCGGTGGAATCCGGTAAAACGGTCAGCGATTTTACTCCCGAAGAAATAGAGCATAAGATTTCGATTTACGCCGCCCTCTCCCACCTGACGTGGAAGGATGTCAATATCAATATATGGGACACTCCCGGTTCCTCAGACTTTATCGGCGAGGTTATTTCCGCCTTCCGCTCCTCCGAGTTCGCCCTGATGCTGGTTGACGGCAGGGCGGGAGCGCAGATAGAGACTATCAAGCTCTGGCGGGATCTGACCCGGCGCAACAAGCCCCGAATGGTGTACATAAACAGGCTTGAAGAGGAGCGCACCGATTTCGCTGCGGTCACCAAGGATATCCGTGAAAAATTCAGCGTCGATGTCTGCCAGGCGTCTATTCCCATGGGAAAGGGCGCTGATTTTGAAGGGGTCATCGACGTACTCAAGGGCAAGGCCTATGCGGTTCCTTCTAGCGGCCAGAAAGAGACGGAAATGGCTATCCCCGAAAAATACCGGGGCGAATACGAAAACGCCCTGGCAGTTCTCGCCGGAGCGGCTGCAGAGGGCGACGACGATCTGCTGGTCAAATTCATAGACGAAGGGGAGCTCACCACCGAAGAAATCATCCGGGGATTGCAGATCGCCTTCAAAAACAACCGGATCGTTCCTATATTCTGCGGCAGCACGATACAGGGGTCGGGAATGAAAACCCTCCTCGATTTCATGTCCGACATCGCCCCAGACCCCTGCGAAACCTTCGAAGTCACTGTCAATGCCGAAGGCAATGATATGTCCGTCAAGATAGATTCCGAGGGAACATTCTCCGCTCTGACGGTAAAGACCTCCAGCGACCAGTTCTCAGGAAGGCTTTCCTACCTCAAGATCATCACCGGAACCCTCAATGCGGACTCCGAAGTCTTCAATGTGAGCGAAGGCCGCAAAGAGAAGATAAGCAAGCTCTACCGCTGCATGGGCAAGAAACTGGAAGAGGTTCGGCAGCTCACCGCAGGAGATATCGGTATAGCGGCAAAGCTGGCGGCGACAAAAACCAGCGACACCCTCGGCGGCGCTCAGGACATACTTCCCTGTGTACGGCTGCGCCATCCCGAACCGGTCTATTCGATGGCGGTTACAGCGAAGGAGAAGAAGGACGAGGACAAGATGGGAGAACTCCTCCTCAGGGCTTCGGAAGACGATAGAACTCTCACCTTTAAGTACAATGGCGAAACAAAGCAGAATGTCATCTCAGGAATGGGTGAACTCCATATAAACATCATCCTCAACCGGATAAAGACTCAAAACAAAATAGAGGTTATCACTTCGGTGCCGAGAATCGCCTATCGGGAGACGATACAGCGGAAGGCTCAAGCGGAATATACCCACAAGAAGCAATCCGGCGGTCACGGCCAGTACGGACGGGTGGTTCTTGCGGTAGAAGCCCTGCCCCGGGGAGAAATGTACAGCTTTACCAATGCGGTCTTTGGGGGAGCCATATCCAAGGGCTATATTCCGGGTATCGAAAAGGGTGTAAAAGAAGCTATGGAACACGGCGTACTTGCAGGCTATCCGGTGGTGGATACGGCAGCTACGGTTCTCGACGGTAAGGAGCACCCGGTAGACTCCTCAGAAATGGCCTTCAAGATCGCCGCCCGCAATGCCTTTAGGGAAGCCTGCCGTCAGGCCGGCCCCATCCTGCTGGAACCGATCATGAACATAACCATCTGGGTCGAATCCCAGTACTTAGGCGACATCATGTCCGATATGTCTTCAAAGCGGGGACGTATCCTGGGACAAAGCCCTCTCGGCGGCGGTATCGAAGAGATCCGCGCTCAGGCGCCCCAGGCTGAGCTGCTGAAATACTCCATCGACCTCCGTTCCATGACCAGCGGAACCGGCAGTTTCGAAGTCTCCTTTGACCACTACGATCCTATCTCCGGCAAGATAGCCGACGATGTTATCAAGGCGGCGAAGGAGTTTATGTCGCTCCAGGCGGAAGACTAACAAGGGAGAAGGTAGAAATGAGCAGGGAGCAAAGAAGAAGCTCTGCTGCATAAAAAAGCCCGGCGGATGTATGTTTCCGCTGGGCTTTTTTGACACTTTGTTCAAATCCCACTTTGCAGACATACGAATATTTACAAATGTGCAAAGTACACTTTGAGGTTTTGCTTGACTTATTGGATGTAATGATGCATGATGTATGTGGAGCGATAATATGGCAGAGCAAATACCACAAGAACTTCTGATAGAACGGGATGTATACCTTGATACGGTAATCTCATATAAGGATAAGCGGCTTATAAAAATCATAACGGGAGTGCGCCGTTCAGGGAAATCAACCTTGCTTTTTAGCCTGTATAGGAACTGGTTACTGGAAAATGGCGTAGATGAAGAGCAAATAATACTTGTAGACCTGGAACTCAAACAAAATGTGCATTTACAGAATGAACAGGCATTATACGACTATGTAAAATCCCAGATGGTCAAAGACAAAAAGAATTA
>JAITWB010000121.1 GCA_031285525.1 Spirochaetaceae bacterium | reverse complement strand
GCGATCAGATGCGGGCTCACTTAAAGTAATTGTGCAATTGCTTGTTCGATTGACTGTATAAGAAACGGCGGCGGTAAGTATTTTACCTGCCGCCGCTTTTAAAAGGTGAAAGGGGGCTTTTTCGTGAGAAAACAAAAAAGATTATTCCAGGGGAAAGAAACATTCCTCGTTCTGTGTATTGCTCCGGCGGTTCTTTTGTACACGATTTTTATGATCCTGCCGACCCTTAACGTGTTCAGGATGTCCCTCTTTGAACGGGGAGCGTATTCCCCGAATGAAACCTTCGTGGGACTGTCAAACTTTACCACGCTGTTTCGGGACGCCAAGTTTATAGCGTCGATGCAAAATACGATACTGCTTATCGTGGTGGTAACGATTTGTACCTTTTTCTTTGCGCTCATGTTTGCGGCAATTCTTACCCGTGAAAAAATACGGGGGCAGAATTTCTTCCGCATTGTCTTTTATATTCCTAATATTCTTTCGGTGGTGGTCATCGCCGGTATTTTTTCTGCAGTGTATAAACCGGAAAACGGGATGCTTAACAGTATTCTTTCCATGATTTCCGGGGAGACGGTTCAGATACTGTGGAAGGATCAGCCCATGGTTATTGTGAGTATCATCATCGCCATGGTATGGCAGGCTATCGGTTACTATATGGTCATGTATATGGCTGCCATGTCCGCTGTGCCGGAGAGTATTTACGAGAGTTCCGAGCTGGACGGACTGGGGCGGTTACGGCAGTTTTTTCAAATGACATTGCCGCTCATATGGGGCAACATACGCACGACCCTTACGTTTTTCATTATTTCTACTATTAATATGGCATTCCTCTTCGTTAAGGCAATGGTTGCCAAGGGGATGGCTGATGTGGCTTTAAGCTTTATGTATAACCAGAAAGACGCAGGCCTTTACGGTTACAGCATGGCAGCGGGTGTGGTTATCTTCCTGTTTTCCTTCCTCCTTTCGGCGGCGGTCAATAGAGTAACCAGACGTGATGTTTTGGAAATGTGAGAAAAGGTTTTTTCTCAAGGGAGGTATCACAATGAAGAGTCATGTGTTTAAAACATTCATATATATTGCGCTTATAACCCTTGCGGTGTTTATTATCGTACCCGTTGGCTGGGTGTTCCTGGCATCGATTAAACAGAACAGGGAATTCTACGGCAACCCATGGACGCTGCCTTTGGGATTTTATTGGCAGAACTTTGTAGGCGCCTGGAACTCCGCCAGGATGGGCAGCTATATGCTTAACTCCGTTGCGGTTACGGCGCTGGCGCTGGCCATATTGCTGGTTGTCGCGCTTCCCGCTTCTTACTGCCTTTCCCGTTTTAAGTTCAAGGGGAGGACGTTTCTGTACACCAGCTTTATGGCGGGTCTGTTTATCAATGTGAACTATATCGTGGTTCCCATATTTCTCATGCTCAGGGACGGCGATGTTCTCCTTGCGCGCATGATCGGGAAGGGGTTTCTGCTCAATAATATGTTTATGCATGCGGTGGTGTATGCGGCAACGGCGCTGCCTTTTACGGTGTATCTGCTTTCCGGCTATTTTGCAACGCTTCCGCACGATTTTGAGGAGGCCGCCTATATCGACGGCGCAGGCTATACCAGGACGATGGTGAGTATTATGTTCCCTCTGGCGCAGCCCAGTATCATAACCATCGTACTGTTTAATTTTCTGGCATTCTGGAATGAATATATCATTTCCATGACCCTCCTCAGTTCCGCCAGAGGAGCCCGAACCTTGCCGGTGGGACTGCTCAACCTGATGCAGACCCAGCAGGGCAGGGCGGAATACGGCATTCTCTATGGCGGCTTGGTGCTGGTCATGCTGCCGACTTTGATACTGTATATTCTCGTACAGCGGAAGCTGACTCAGGGGATGACGGTGGGGGGAGTGAAGGGGTAAGGCGAAAGAGCAGGGAGAAGGGAGCAGGGAGAAAAGGTGAAGGGGGTAGTACAATGAATTTTTGGAAAGACCATGCGGCGCTTCGCATAACAGTGATGATTCTATTTACTGTAACAGGTCTGGTACTGCTGTTTGTTGGTTGGGGGATGACCGGGAAACTATATGGGCTTGGGTTGATGGTTGTGGGGCTTGTGTTTTTGTTGACAACGCTGTTGGTTTACAATAAGCCCTTTGAGACGCCGAAAAATGAAGGAAGGGGAGATTTGTCATGAGCGATAAAGTGCAGGGCGCGGCGCAGGGTGCGAAGAAGAAGGGGCGGGTGACTATTCCGACGGATGTGGATGTGGTTCGGGAGACGCTGGAGATATTTGAGCGCTGGGGGGCGGATGCTATTCGTGATTGTGACGGTACAGATTATCCTGATGAGTTGAAGCATGTAGATGCTAAGGTGTATTCCACCTACTATACTACCCGTAAGGATAATGCGTGGGCGAGGGCTAACCCCGACGAAGTGCAGCAGTGTTATATCATGACCGGTTTTTACACTGCCGTGGCGGAGAGTCTTTCCATTCCGCTCATGCGGGGGATCAGCGGCGAGCTGCTGAAGGTGAATGACCGTGATGATATCAAGCGGTGGTGGGAAGTGATAGACCGTACCTCCGGCGCTGTCGTTCCGGCGGAAGACTGGATCTATAATGCCATCGACGGTTCGGTGATAGTCAACAAGACCCAAAGCTACCACGATTACACCGTGAGCTTTCTGGCGTACCTCATTTGGGATCCGGTGCATATGTATAACGCCATTACCAATGACTGGAAGGACTTTGAACATCAGATCACCTTCGATGTGCGGCAGCCCAAGACCCGTCAGTTTACCATGGAGCGGCTGCGGAAGTTTATTACCGAACATCCCTATGTGAACGTTATCCGGTTCACCACCTTTTTCCATCAATTTACGCTTGTTTTTGACGAGCTCAAGCGGGAGAAATACGTGGACTGGTTCGGCTATTCCGCCTCTGTGTCTCCGTATATCCTTGAGCAGTTTGAAAAGGAAGCGGGGTACCGATTCCGGCCGGAGTTTATTATCGATCAAGGTTACTATAATAACCAGTACCGGGTTCCCACGAAGGAGTTCCGGGATTTCCAGACCTTTCAGCGCCGGGAAGTCGCCGCCCTTGCAAAGGAGCTGTGCGATATTACCCACGAAATGGGTAAGGAAGCGATGATGTTCCTGGGCGACCACTGGATCGGCACTGAACCCTATATGGAAGAATTCGCTTCCATAGGCGTGGACTCCGTAGTAGGCAGCGTGGGCAACGGCAGTACCTTGCGGCTCATCTCGGACATTCCCGGAGTCAAATACACCGAAGGCCGTCTGCTGCCCTATTTCTTCCCCGACACCTTTCACGAAGGGGGCGACCCGGTCCGTGAGGCGCGGGAAAACTGGGTCACTGCCCGCCGGGCTATTCTGCGCAAACCCATCGATCGCATCGGTTATGGCGGCTACTTAAAGCTGGCTTATCAGTTCC
>JAITWB010000070.1 GCA_031285525.1 Spirochaetaceae bacterium | reverse complement strand
CCCGATAATCGCTCAGTTGGGCAAAGGGCGCATTGGTCATACCCAGCTCCTCTCCCTGATAGATATAGGGAGTACCCTGCATGAAGTGTAGACACGCCGCCAGCATCTTCGCTGATTTTTCACGGTATACGCCCTCATCGCCGAGACGGGAAACCATCCGGGGCTGGTCATGGTTACACCAGTACAGGCTATTCCAGGCTTTGCCGTGGAGATCATTCTGCCAGCGGGACATGGTCTGTTTTAGCGGAATCAGGGGAATTTTAGTATCAGTCCATTTAAACGTTTCCCCGCCGTCCAGATTCATGTGTTCAAACTGGAATATCATATCCAACTCGCTGCCGTCCATGGCTGCGTAGAGCATAGCGTCTTCGGGAGTTACCCCGCCGGTTTCGCCGACCGTGAGTATATCGTACCGATCCAGCACCTCCCGCCGCATCTCCCGCATATATTCATGCACCTTCGGGCGGTTCAGTACACGGGACTTCAAATCGCCATCAGGAAAATCCTGGGGCTTATCGATGAGTGCGATAGCATCCATGCGAAAGCCGTCGATTCCCTTGTCCAGCCACCAGCGCATGATGTTGTAAATTTCGGTGCGAAGCCTAGGGCTTTCCCAGTTTAAGTCCGGCTGGAAAGGGGAAAAACAATTCAGAAAATACTGACCCGTTTTTTCGTCAAAACTCCAGGCGGAACCGCCGAAATAAGCTTTCCAGTCGTTGGGGGGCTTGCCGTTTTTACCGTCCCTCCAGACATAATAATCCCGCTTCGGACTTTCCCGGCTCCGGCTGCTTTCGATAAACCAGGGATGTTTGTCAGAACTGTGATTAACCACCAGATCCATCACAATCTTGAGACCCATCGCATGAGAGTGCTTCAAGAGCGTATCAAAATCATCCATAGTGCCGAATTCCGGATTGATAGCGCAATAATCGCTGATATCATAACCGTTATCACGCATGGGACTCTCGTACACCGGGGAAAGCCAGAGCACATCCACCCCCAGTTCCTTGAGGTATTCCAGTTTCGATGTGATACCGTTTATATCTCCAATGCCGTCGCCGTTGGAATCGCAAAAACTGCGGGGATATATCTGATAGACCACGGCTTTTTGCCGCCAATTACTTTTCATCGCCTTTCCCTCCTGTACACCTTGTGTGAGGCAAGAGACTCAACCCTTAACCGATCCTTCAACCATTCCCTTGATAATGTATTTTTGCAGTATCAAAAACACGATAATTATGGGCAGCATAGTCATCATGGTCGCAGTCAGGATCAGATCCCATTTCTTCACAAAGGAACCGACAAATCCGGCAACCGCAAGAGGCAGGGTCCGCACCGCATTCCCCGACCCGAGTACCATCAGGGGCAAAAGGTAATCATTCCATATCCAAATACCATTGAGAATGATTACCGTAACCGTAATGGGCGTCAGAATAGGAAACACAATCCGAAAGAATATTCCCGGCTTTGAGCATCCATCGATGGTGGCGGCTTCTTCAAGTTCCAATGGAACCGATTTGATAAAACCGTGGAACAGAAAAACCGACAGGGATGAACCGAATCCGAGGTATGCAAGGATTATCCCCGGATAGTTTTGCAGCAACCGGAAGGGTGTGTTCATAAGCCCAAGTCCCACTTCGATCATATGAAACCACGAAATAAGCGGAAACATAACAACCTGAAAGGGGATAACCATAGCTGCGACAAAAACCATAAATACGATATTTGAAAGCGCCGTCTTTGTGCGTACCAGCACCCAGGCCGCCATCGATGAGATCAATACCAAAAGTCCAACGGAAACAACCGTAATTATGATTGTTGAAACAAAGGATGAGAGGTACTGCACGTTGGGGCTTTCTATAACCGTCTTAATATTGGAGAGCAGCTGCGCCGGATTCTTGGGCAACGACAGGGGATCCATTATTATCATCAGTGACGGCTTGGCTGAGTTAATCACCACCAGAGCAAAGGGGATCATGTAGATCAGGAACAGCAGAAATGCGCCAATTTCCGGATATATATTTCTTCGTTTTTTCATTATAACTCAACCTCCTTTCTTTTATTATACCGCACCTGTATTAAGGATATGATTGTAAGCACAATGAAGAAAATGATCGCCTTTGCCTGTCCCTGAGCAAGCTGCCGGAAGGCGAATGCAGTCTGGTAAATATTCAATGCGAGGAATTCGTTGGTCATAAGAGCCCTACCCATGAACATTCCTGAAGGTCCTCCCGACGTAAGGGCATAGTTCACGTCAAATTGTTTGAAGGAATTTATCAGTGTTAAAAACATCGACACCGTAAAGGCCTGTGCGACGAGGGGGAACAAAATATGCCTAAGCCTTTGCAGATAGTTCGCCCCGTCAATTGCCGACGCTTCCATCAATGAGGAGGGGATACCCTGTATGGAGGCTACATAGATCATCATTATGTAACCGGCGTATTGCCATGTACCGACAACAACAATCGCTAACAATGCCAAGTGCTGGTTTGCCAGGAACAGATTTTCCTCAAGCCAGGAAAACCCCAGAACCTCTCCGAATGACGGGATGGCATTGTTGAAAATAAACTGCCAGATATAACCGAGAATAAGTCCCCCGATAAGGTTCGGCAGAAAAAATCCTGAGCGGTATACCCCTGTCAGCTTTAAGTTGCCCGTTACCAATAGGGCGAGAAAAAAAGCGCACACATTGATAACCACGATATTGAGTACCGAATATACGACTGTCACCAAAAACGAGTGCAAAAACGTAATATCCTTGAATATCTCGATAAAATTGCGCATACCCACCCATTCAACCTCGGTTCCTGTTATGGCATTCCAGTTAGTAAACGAATAAAATATGCCCATGAAAAACGGAATGATAATCACCAGGCAGAACGCCAAAACCGCCGGAAACAGAAACAGAAAAAAGATGGGAGTATTCCGAGGTCTGCCGATCTTTTGTTTTGCCTTACCCATACAGACTCCTTTTTACAAAAAAGGGCGGCTCGAACCCTGTTTTTCAAGCCGCCCTATCCGTATGTTTATTTCTTAAGCTCCGCCGCAGCCGCTGCGAAGAGATCCACAAATCCGGCAACGGTAACCTGTTCCGCCGCCAGCTGTGCAAAAATCGGTCCCAGTGTATTCATACCGAATCCGTCGGGCATTTCATTCTGCTGCCATGCGTAAATCTTTCCTGCTGAGGTCCACTGCTGTACGGCCTTGGAAAGCTCTCCCGCAGGCTGCAATGTGCAGGACTTGAAGGCAGGAACCATTCCGGCCTTGTTTACCATATAATCGTGCCCTGCCGGGGTTGATGCCATAGCGGTAAGGAACTTCTTGGCTTCCTCTGTCCCGGCGGACTTGGGGTTAACCAGATAAAATGACGGAGCGCCGACAAAGATACCATCGGTGGTTTCGTCCAGGAAGGCGTGGGGAACATAGCCCATTTCAAAGGTGCTGCCTCCCAGCAGATCCAGGAAGGTCGGATCTGTCCAGTTTCCCTGATGGATAAACACAGTTCTCTGGAGAGCGAAATCGCCCATCTGCTGATCGTAACCGCCTGTCAGGAGGGTATTCCTATTGGAGTTCTTGAAGAGCAGCTCATAGTATTCGGCGTATTTGGTCAGACGGGTTCGGTCAACTTCACCGTTGAGCAGCATATTGATATAGGTAGAAGACTCTGTATAGGGAAGCCCGAGAGCGAGATAAGCGTTTACCCCGTGAAGTCCGGTAACCCAGGTCATGCCGGGACCTGATACCATGGACACAACAGCCTCAATACCGAGTTCGTCCTTCATCGAATTGATTTTTGCAAAAGCCGCCTTGATACCGGCTATGTTTACCATGCTCGCCGGATCGATGCCCGCTTTTGCGAGAAGAGCCTTGTTATACCCCAGTCCCCAGCCTTCGATAGCCACGGGGAAGCCGATAACATTGCCGTTTGCCGGATCCACATAGGCGACATCAGTATCTTTCACCCAGGGTTCGTTCGAAAGGTCGGAAATTCTGCCTGATCTTTGGGCATCTTCGTATCCCGATTTACCTTCAATAACGAAAATTTCAGGTTCGGTTCCTGAATTGAACATCGCCGCAATATTCGGCGCATAGGGGGACTCACCGCCGAAGCTCTTCACATTCACCTTTATGCCTGTCTGTTGTTCGTACACCAGGGCATAAGCTTTCAGAGCTGCGTCGATCTCAATTTTGTTACTTACAAGCGTGATTTCCTTAACCCCGCCCGCAGCCGCCCCGGACGCCGCCGGAGATGTTTCCGATTTGCCTTTGCAGGCAATAAAGACAGCAGCAAGTGTCAGCACTGCCACAGTAAGAATGAGTAATTTTTTCATTTCGCCTCCAGTTTCATGCTTTCAGGGTAACATGGTTTCTGTCAGCTGTCAAAGTTATTTTTCTATATCTCCGAATAAGATCCTATTGCTCGTGAAATGTACCGTATACAGCGCAAAATTCGTCAATATACGCATGTATCAACTGCTCTGTTTCACTATTTTCGGCAAAGAGCTTATCTTCCCGGTAGTCTAGCAGGGAATGGATAGCCATGGCAAAGGAAAGGGCTGCCATATCGACGTTGGTAAAATGCATGACATGGTGAATGTGCATGGCATAGAATAGCTGCTTGACGGCGAGTATCATTTTTTCTGTTTCTGCGACCATGATTCTGGCGGCTTCTTTGTTGAATACCCGCTCGGAGAGGATAAAGGTATAGAACATTCTGAGCTTTTCATCGGCGTTTATCGCTCGATAAGCGGCTACGGTTTGGTGTAAGATTTCGGGGGCTGTTTTTCCTTTTACCATTTCGCCGTAATCCAGTATGGCGCCGCTGAGTCCGGTTTTGGCGTTTTCACGTAAATAGCCGTAGAGGGAATCCACGATTTCCCCTTTTGAGGAAAAGTGGCTGTACAGGGTTGCTTTTTTGACGCCTACTTTTTCGGCTATCTGGGATAGGGAAACACTGCCCAATCCGTTTTCTGAGGCGAGTTCCAACACTGCCAACAGTATCTTTTCTTTGCTCTTCATTGGTTTAAACTCCCTCAGCCTTGATGTAGCTATTCATCCAAAAGGATAATATTCCTATATAGAATACGATTGCATATACGTTTATCCGTTCCGCTATGCCGAAAAACTCCCTCGGCAATAGTTTCATGAGTACCGATCCGGTTAGTAATAACAAAAAAGTACCTGCTGAAATAAAACCCAGCAGCTTGTGATCTGCCGTTTTGAAGAAGCCGATGGTAAACAGAACCAGTGCGATTACGGTACAGAGTACCACCGCTATCGTTACGGCTAAGTGCATTTTATCCTGAAATGTCCCGGCATAGCCGGATTCTGATAAGGGGAAAAAGGTATATCCAAATGACACGACAGTCATAAGACAGAGGAAGGCGGCTCCAAGGGTTATAGGGGTGTTGATTGCCTGTTTGAAATAGATATAGAAGTAGATTGAAAACACCAGGGAGAATAAGCCGTACAGAAGAGAAAAAGAGAAGGCTATATTTCTTGAAGGGGAATTGGAAGCCGTTAAGTCGCTTACAGCCTGAGACATGGGGTTATAGCCCGGATACAGAAGAGTTCCCAATACTACATGGAGAAAGTAAAAAATGACGCTTATAATGCCGCATACAGGCAATAGGTTTTTAAGGGTTTCCATTTTAACAGCTCCTATCTTTCAGGCTTGAATATACGACCGATTGGTAGGTTTTGTCAAGAACATACCGCAAAGCGTTGATAGAGCGGATATATACGAAGATTTCCCTTTATTCCGGTTTATGGTATACTATTCAGTAGACCACTACATATTGAAAGAAAAGGTTGTCCTGTGAATAAGCAGCAGTTAGCGTCGAAGATTTGGGAATCTGCCAACAAAATGCGGTCGAAGATCGAGGCGAATGAGTATAAGGATTATATTCTCGGTTTTATCTTCTATAAGTATCTTTCGGATACGGAAGTGAAGTTCTGCATGGGGAACGACTTTAGTGCGGATGACATTAGGGCTTTGTCCGAGGATGATGCGGAGACGGTGGAGTTTATCCAGCAGAAAATCGGCTATTTTATTGCCTATGAGAATCTGTTTTCAACCTGGATTGAAAAGGGCAGGGATTTTGATGTATCCAATGTTCGGGATGCGCTCTCTGCCTTTACCCGTCTTATTGATTCGACCCATCGTAAGGTGTTTGATCGTATTCTCAATACCCTGGAAACAGGCTTGTCAAAACTGGGGGAAAGCGCAGGGCAGCAAACCAAGGTTATCAGCGATCTGATTCATCTTATTAAGGCGATTCCCATGGACGGGAAGCAGGATTACGACGTTTTGGGGTTCATCTATGAATACCTTATCAGTATGTTCGCTGCAAACGCCGGGAAAAAGGCGGGGGAATTTTATACGCCCCATGAGGTTTCCCTGCTTATGTCTGAAATCGTGGCGGATCATTTGAAGGATCGCGAGAAGATCGATATTTACGACCCCACCAGCGGTTCCGGTTCGCTGCTTATCAATATTGGACGCTCGGCGGCGAAATATATAAACGATAAAGACAAGATAAAATACTATGCCCAGGAGAATAAAGAGAATACCTATAACCTCACCCGTATGAACCTTATTATGCGGGGTATTATTCCAGCTAATATCGAGACGAGGAACGGCGATACATTGGAGGAGGATTGGCCTTTATTCGATGAGAGTGATCCGGTGGGTACGTACAATCCCCTCTATGTGGATGCGGTGGTGTCGAATCCTCCCTATTCACAGCCCTGGGAGCCGTTGAATAAGGAGAGTGATCCCCGCTATGCCCGGTTTGGGCTTGCGCCGAAGACGAAGGCGGATTTTGCCTTTTTGCTCCATGATTTGTTTCACTTGAAGCCCGACGGCATTATGACCATCGTCCTGCCCCACGGCGTGCTGTTTCGCGGCGGTGAGGAGGGAGAAATCCGCAGGAACCTTATTGAGCAGAACCATATCGATGCGGTGATAGGTCTTCCTGCGAATATCTTCTTTGGAACCGGTATTCCGACGATTATTATGGTGCTCAAAAAGAAGCGTCCCGCAACGGATGTTTTGATTATCGATGCCTCAAAGGGTTTTGCCAAGGTGGGGAAGAATAATGTCCTCCGGGCGTCTGATATAAAACGGATTGCCGATACGGTTATCAGCCGCCCGAAGCAGGTAGAGAAGTTTTCCCG
>JAITWB010000017.1 GCA_031285525.1 Spirochaetaceae bacterium | reverse complement strand
TTTCATGGCGAAGGTCTCCTGATTAGTTGGTTTAGTCACCATTAATCTTATCAGATTCCTTCGCTTTTTTATACCTCTTCATGTCTTTTTAGGAGTTTTGCAACAGGCTCTATATGATTTCCCGATTGTCCCTATATCGGCTGCAATATCTCACCGGCAATATGCCGCCAACCTCTGTATCATTTCCCTCAAAAACAGTATACTGTATAGAGACGCTGAAAAACGAAACCGTTTTCCGCGCTCGATACACGAATACACTAAAGGAGTTACCATGCTTTCAGAAGATACAGTAAGAGAAGCCCTCGGACGCATCCGCCCTCAATTGCAGGCTGACGGAGGAGACCTTGAGTTTGTCTCCCTCGATGCAGACGGAAAGGTCTACGTAAAACTCACCGGAGCCTGCGGCAGCTGCCCCATGGCAACCATGACCCTCAAGCAGGGTGTTGAACGCTTCCTCAAGGATACCGTTCCCGGAGTGACCGAAGTCGTACAGGCATTTTGAGTGCAACAGAGTTCCTGCCTTTAACCGCAAATGATATGATCGCCCGGGGCTGGGATGAATGTGACTTCGTTCTGGTAACCGGAGACGCCTATGTGGATCACCCCTCCTTTGCAGCAGCCCTATTGGGTCGTCTTCTGGAAGCAGAAGGCTATCGAGTCTGTATTCTCTCCCAACCGGATTGGAAAGAGGCGCAAGCTTTCAGGATATTCGGAAGACCCCGGTTCGGCTTTCTGGTAAGCGGCGGCGCCATGGACTCCATGGTTGCCCATTACACGGCGAATAAAAAGAAACGCAGTGAAGACGCATACTCCCCAGGCGGAAAAACAGGGAATCGTCCCGACAGGGTAATCATCTCCTACACCGCAAAGATCCGGGAAGCCTACAAGAACATCCCCATCATAATCGGCGGCATTGAAGCCAGTATGCGCCGATTCGCCCATTACGATTACTGGTCAGACACGGTAAAACACTCTATCCTCTTGGACTCAAAGGCTGACCTCCTCTCATACGGCATGGGAGAGCGTTCTATTCTTGAGATAGCCAAAAGACTTGCCGCAGGAGAGGAAATATCCCTTATCCGGGGAGTGCGGGGAACCTGTTGGCGTACAGGACGAAAAGAAGAACTCCCAGCAGAGTGTGTAATACTCCCTTCATTTGAAGAGGTAAAGGCATCAAAGGAAGCCTATGCCCGCTCCTTCGTCATCCAGGAACGCAACACCGACGCCATATCTGCGTCTGTCCTTGCGGAACCTTCAGAGAATCGGTACGTAGTGCAGGAACCCCCTGCCCTGCCCTTGTCTCAAGGAGAATTCGACCGGGTTATGGAACTGCCCTATACCCGCCGCTGGCATCCTTCTTACGATGAACAGGGAGGAATCCCAGCCCTCGCAGAGGTACTCTTTTCCCTTACCAGCTGCCGGGGCTGCTTTGGAGGATGCTCGTTCTGCGCTATAGCCTTTCATCAGGGACGGCGTATTCAGTCCCGCAGCCACGAATCCCTTGAGCGGGAAGCAATAGCCCTCACCAGGCATCCTCAATTCAAAGGCTATATCCATGACGTAGGCGGACCCACTGCGAATTTCCGTCACGATGCCTGCCGCCGCCAGAAAACAAAGGGCGCCTGCCCGGACAAGCAATGTCTGGGGACAGAACCCTGCGCCGCCCTTGAGGTAGACCACCGGGATTATATCACCCTCCTCAGACGGCTCACGGCTATTCCGGGGATAAAAAAAGTCTTTATCCGCAGCGGCATCCGATTCGACTATCTTCTGAAAGACGAAGACGACACCTTCTTCCGGGAACTCTGTGAGCACCACATCTCGGGACAGTTGAAGGTCGCCCCAGAACAGGTCTCCGACAAGGTACTCTCCCTGATGCGGAAGAGCCGCCATTCGGTATACACCGAATTTGAGTGGAAATACGCTCAGATTAATAAGGATCTGGAAAAAAAACAGTACATCGTCCCCTACTATATCGCATCCCATCCCGGCGCCGGACTTCCCGAAGCGATAGAGAATGCGCTGTATCTCAAAAAGAGCGGCTTTGTCCCCGATCAGGTACAGGATTTCTACCCAACCCCTGGAAGTCTCTCCACCTGTATGTACTATACAGAACTCGATCCCTATACGCTCACTCCCGTGTATATCCCCCGGGGTCAGCATGAACGCAATCTGCAAAGGGCTCTCCTTCAGTTTAATAGAAAAGAAAACCATCGGCTTGTACGTGAAGCGCTCCATCTCGCTGGAAGGGAAGACCTAATCGGCTTCGGTTCGAATGCACTTGTTCCTCCGGAGAAATAATTCATATTTAACCAAATTTAAACTTTACGATTTACTTGAAGAGTGGTAAAATATACTATCAATTATAAACATCGCTGATTTTATAATCCTCTCTCAGTATTTGTTCATAGTGCAGTTTTTGATGTAATCAAGTTGTTCAATTGTGGAGTCTGGTATCATTTTTTGAAGGTAGTATGTATCTATGAGTATCAACAAACGGCTTTTTCTCGTAATCAGCACCCTGGTGATAGGTGTATCCCTGGTGTTGGGATTTCTATCCATTAATTTCATTCTTCAGACTGTAGAACGGGATTCAACCGAATGGATGCTTAATGAGTCCGAAATAGGAGCGAACCTTGTCGCTTCGGGAATATCGAATACCCACCGGGTTTTACAGGCCATTGCGGCAGCTCCGGTGATACAGTCCATGGACAGAACCCTCCAGGAACCTGTTCTCAGAGCCCTGGCGGCAGAGATGAACTTTGACGGAATCGGAGTCATCGACAGACAAGGCAGCGTTTGGCAGGTTAAGGATGGGTCCGTTCTCAACCTCGCATCCAATCCCCACATCAAGACAGCCCTCTCAGGCGGTCTGGGGCTGTCCAAAATAATGACCTCCGCCCAAACCGTGGCTCCCATGCCCTTTCCCATACTCAACTTCACTGTTCCTATCAGACAGAACGGACAAATTGTGGGAGGTGTCTTGGCGCGTACCAATGCCCTTGCCTTTAGCGAGATCTGTGCATCCATCAAAGGACGAGCCGGCGGATATGCCTATATAATAGACGGAACAGGGACTATCATCGCCCACGGTACGAATCCCGAAATAGTAGACAGAAATGAAAATCCCATAGAACAGGCGAAGGCGGATCCTTCCTATCAGCCTTTGGCAGACGCCATTTCGGTGATGATCGAACAGAATCAGGGTTCAATCGAATATACCTACAGGGGAAGCAATTTGATCAGCGGTTATACCACTGTTCCGGGATATGATATGACCCTCATCATGACAGTCGATAAAGCCCATCTCTTTGCAGAGGTGTATAAACTCATCGCCACACTGGTACTCATCATGATCGCCGCTGTAGTACTGGGCATTGCATGCAGCGTTATCCTTGCCCGTTCAATCTCCCGGCCTCTGGAACATATGCGGAAGACCTTTTTCCGTGTCGGCGAAGGGGACTTAACCCAAACCGTGGATATCAAATCAAAATATGAACTGGGTGACCTTGCCCGCTATTTTAATCAAACCATGGGTAATATCAAGAATCTGACCCTCATGATTAAACAAAAAGCGGGGGCTCTGTCCGAAATCGGCAGTGATCTGTCCAGTAATATGACCGAAACAGCGGCAACGGTAAATCAGATCACCGCAAATATTCAGAGCATAAAATCCCGGATCATTAACCAGAGCGCCGGAGTTACCCAAACAAACGCAACCATGGAACAGATAACCGAGCATATCAACAGCCTGAGTAATCATGTGGAAAAGCAAACCGCCAATGTCGCCCAGTCTTCGTCGGCTATCGAAGAGATGCTGGCAAATATTCAGTCCGTTACCCATACGCTGGTCAAAAATGCGGATAATGTACAGAATCTCTCCGCCGCCTCAGAGGTGGGACGGAACGGTTTACAGGAAGTGGCAGTGGACTTACAGGAGATCACGAAGGAATCCGAGGGGCTGCTGGAGATAAACTCGGTGATGGAAAATATTGCCAGCCAGACCAATCTGCTGTCGATGAATGCTGCGATTGAAGCGGCTCACGCAGGGGAAGCTGGAAAAGGCTTTGCAGTTGTTGCCGATGAGATCCGTAAACTTGCCGAAGATTCCGGGGAGCAGTCCAAAACTATCAGTAATGTGCTCAAGAAGATAAAGACTTCCATCGATAAGATTACCCTTTCCACAGATAATGTGCTTACCAAGTTTGAAGCTATCGACGGCGGAGTCAAAACCGTTTCCGAGCAGGAGGAGAATATCCGCAACGCCATGGAGGAACAGGGTCAGGGCAGTCAGTTGATCCTTGAGTCGGTGGGACAATTGAACGAGATCACCCAGTTCGTCAAAAACGATTCCATGGAGATGCTTGAAGGTTCCACAGAGGTCATCCGGGAGAGCAGAAACCTCGAAAAGGTAACCCAGGAGATCGCCGATGGCATGAACGAGATGGCTCAGGGTGCGAATGAGATGAATACCGCAGTAAACCGGGTCAATGAACTGACCGGAAAGACCCGGGAAAATATCGATATGCTGATGCGGGAAGTTGCAAAGTTTAAGGTGGAATAGTAGTATCAAATACGAAATGAAAAAGATACTTCTGTGCAGTATAAATGCGCGGTTTTCCCATACAAACCTCGCTATCAGATATTTGAGGTCATACATCACTCAAAAGGCGCCCTCTGCCGAGGCTGTCATCCGTGAATGGACGATTCAACAGCCGCTTTTGGACATAATCCGGGATATCTCAGAGGAGAACCCGGATCTCGTCCTGTTTTCTGTCTATATTTGGAACCGGGAACTCTCCTTTAAGGTCATGGGGGAGCTGAAAAAGCTGTTCCCCAATACGCCTATCGGAGCCGGAGGGCCGGAGGTTTCCTGGCAGGCGGAGCGCCTATTCCGGGAGAACCCGGTGCCGGATTTTATCGTTCAAGGCGAAGGGGAAGAAACCGTTGCCGAGATTGCAGCCTCACTCGCCCAAGGCAATCTCTCTCTTCAATTAATTCCCGGAATATGGTACCGCAATGGGGAACATCCTGAGAGAGCGCTGTTTTCCGGGGAACGGAGACTTATCGAAGATCTGGATGCCATTCCCTTCCCCTATGAGCTTGCAGGAAACCTGCCCGAAGATGCGCCGAACCGTATCATCTACTACGAATCTGCCCGGGGCTGTCCCTTTAGGTGTGCCTATTGCCTTTCGTCGATAGATCGTTCTGTCCGTTATTTTTCCCTTGAACGGGTTATCAGGGATCTCGATTTCTTTCTTGAAAAAAGACTGCCCCTGGTTAAATTCGTGGACAGAACCTTCAACCTCGATCCCGAACGGTACGCTGCAATCTGGGAGCA
>JAITWB010000109.1 GCA_031285525.1 Spirochaetaceae bacterium | reverse complement strand
CCCAAAGTTGGCGGCATCTTCGATCATGGTTGTTTTTTTCAGTCCCCCAAGGCGTACGTATTCTCCTACGTAGCCGCTGTAGTTTCCGCCGTAGTTATTTACCCGATCCGTATAGCGTGAATCAAATCTGCCTGCGGTCATGTTAAAGTGACCGAAGGTGACCCATCCGTAGTAGGCTTCCGCATCAAATGTAATGGCGCTGCCTTTGAGGGTCGGTTGGAGGATCACCGCTGCTCCTGCATAGTCTCCGGTAAGCATAATCTCCAGATCATCCTTTGCTTCGGGGGCATAGGCGGCAGCGTTTTCGTCCAGACTAAAGAAGTCAACAAAAGTACTATTCGCATCGTTAAAAAGGCTAACCACCGCCGCCTGGGTTCGGTAGTTCATGGTTATCCGCTGAGCCGAGATACTTCCGATTGCCAGTACCGCTATGACCAGCATTCCTGTGAGCTTTTTCATGGAAAATCCTCCTAAACTGTACAATGTTTCCCGTGAGTTCGTTTGCAGAAAATCGCTATAATTTCCAAAAAAGATACGTTTTGCAGATAGTTTGGATGTGCTCAAAATTGGTGTGCCACTGACTTGTAGAACTTATAGTATAACAAATATCTGATCTCTCTATTAAGTATTGGGGAACAATGAGCAAATAGCAAGGAGCAAGGAGCAAAAAAGATCGTTTCTTCCCTTTGCCCTTTGCTATTTGCTCTCTGCTATTTGAATAGATCTTGCTTTTCTTGTATAAAAATGCAATATTGTAGGTATAATCTTGCA
Source organism: Spirochaetaceae bacterium (assembly GCA_031285525.1). The sequence continues at coordinate 8,977 of JAITWB010000109.1, read as the reverse complement.
TAAACTTGAGGTATATAGATATGACAGAACTGAAAGGTACTATTACTGCACTGATAACGCCTTTTGGGAAAGACGGGGCAGTCGATTACGATGGCTATCGTTCTCTGATACGCTTTCAGCTTGAGGCGGGAGTATCGGGGCTGGTGGTGCTTGGTACTACGGCGGAGACTCCTACCCTTGAAGACGGTGAGAAGGCGGAGCTTATCCGTATTGCGGTGGAAGAAGCTGGCGCAACAAGTAGCGCTGGCGCAACAAGTAGCGCTAACGGCGCTGTTCCTATTATTGTAGGAACCGGCAGCTATTCTACCAAGGATACAATAGCCAATACTCGGCTTGCGAAGGAGCTGGGGGCGGATGCCGCTCTGGTGGTTACTCCCTACTATAATAGACCCTCTGATGAAGGGGTTTTCCGCCACTTTGAAGCGGTTGCTGTCGAGGGCGGGCTTCCGGTGGTGGTGTATAATATTGCCGGGCGGACGGGACGGAATATTCCGGTGCCCTTGCTTAAACGGATTGCGGATATTCCCGGTATTATCGGGGTGAAGGAAGCGTCAGGGGATATGAATCAGATAGTGGATGTGCTGGGAACGATTGCCGCAGAGAAGCCCGGTTTTACTGTTATGTCCGGGGACGATGCCCTTACCCTGCCGGTGATGGCTTTAGGGGGGACAGGGATTATTTCGGTGGTGTCCAATCTGGTTCCTGAGCGGATGGTACAGCTTACCGAAGCCATGCTTGCAGGAGATTATGAGCGGGCGAAGGGGCTGCATCAGAAGCTGCTGCCCTTGTTCCGGGGAGCTTTTCTTGAAAGCAACCCCGGTCCCATCAAGACGGCTATGCGGATGAAGGGGCTTCCTGCGGGGGGCTTGCGGTTGCCTTTGGTGGAGATGCTGCCGGAGAATAAGGCGAAGCTGGAGCAGGCGCTGGCGGAAGCGGGAATCTAGCAAAAGAGCAGTGAGCAGGTAGGAAAGAGAAAAGATAAGGCAGAAGGGATAAAAGGGAAAAAGAGGAGTGTATGATGGAAAGGATTGCTGTTGGGGTGTTGGGCGCTACCGGGATGGTGGGGCAGAAATATATTGGGTTATTGGAGAATCATCCCTGGTTTAAGGTGACCTATGTGGCGGCGAGTCCCCGGTCTGCGGGGAAGCCTTATAGTGAGGCGGTTGCTGGGCGCTGGCTGGTGGGGGCGAATGTTCCTGCGGGCGTTGCTGGTCTTATCGTGGAGGATGCGAACGATCCTGAGAAGGCGAAGGGTAAGTGCCGTTTCGTGTTCAGCGCTGTGGAGATGGGGAAGGATGAGGTTCGGGCTTTGGAAGAAGCGTATGCCGCTGCGGGGATTCCGGTGGTGTCGAATGCTTCTGCACATCGCTGGACCGAGGATGTTCCCATGCTTATTCCGGAGATCAATGCGGATCATTTGGATGTTATTGCTGCTCAGCGCAAGGCTCATGGTTGGGATAAGGGATTTATCGCAGTAAAGCCGAATTGTTCGGTGCAGAGTTATATGACTCCGGTGTATGCCCTTATTCGCGCAGGCTATCCGGTGAAGCGGATGTTTGTGACCACCTTGCAGGCGGTTTCCGGAGCGGGATATCCTGGTGTTCCCAGCTTCGATATGATAGATAATATTGTGCCTTTTATCGGCGGAGAAGAAGAGAAGAGCGAGCTGGAGCCGCTTAAGATTTTCGGGACCGTGGCAAACGGGAAGATCGAGAAGGCTGCCTATCCGCTGGTTGCCGCCCACTGTAACCGTGTTCCGGTGGTGGACGGGCATACCGCCTGTGTGAGCCTTGAATTCGGGGATAAGAAGCCTTCTCTTGAAGAGATTGAACGGATTTGGACTGAATTCCGCTCTGTTCCCCAGGAACTCAAGCTTCCGTCGGCGCCGGAGCAGCCTATTATTGTGCGGCATGAGGCAAACCGGCCCCAGCCTCGGCGGGATCGGGATGCGGATAAGGCGATGGCGGTTTCTATCGGAAGGCTGAGGGAGTGTCCCCTCTTCGATATCCGTTTCGTGGGGCTTTCCCATAATACGGTGCGGGGAGCTGCCGGAGGCGGGATCCTTAATGCGGAGCTGTTGAAGGCTAAGGGCTTTTTCGACTAGTCTTTGGCTGACGTTTGATAAAAGCTTTAGCGGATAGGCAATGAATATTCAAGTTATCGGGACGAAAAAGTGTAATGCCACGAAGAAGGCGCTCCGGTTTTTTAGTGACCGGGGGATTGTTGTGCAGTTTCGGGATGTAGGGGACAAACCCCTTACTGACGGGGAACTGCGCAATATCGCCGCCCAGATTCGCTGTGAGGATCTTATCGATACCGAGTCTATTGCATACAAGAGCGGCGGTTTCGCCTGGAAGGAGTTCGATCCTGTCGAGGAGATCCTTGAGGATAATCGGCTGCTGAAAACGCCGATTGTCCGGGGGGATCTGCTTGGGGGCAAGAAGATCCGGCTGGGGTTTGATCCCGCTCTATATGTCTAAGGAAAGCCTGAGTTTCTTGTAAGGAGCTCAGGCTTTTTTTTGATTTCTCCTGATAGATATGTTATACTTTTCTTATAATGGATAAAAACCAAGGAAGAGTGTTATTATTCTGCATGGGGATTCTCGCAGGGCTGCTTGCGGGGTTTTCTCTGTTTTTTATCGTAGCAGGGCACGGCGATTTTAACATCGCCGACATCGCCGACATCGCTAGCGATGTCAATGATGTCAACGATGTCGGTACTGCGAGGGGTATACCGCCGCTTATCATTATCGGTGTTGTCGGGGTGTGTATTCTTCTTTTGGTTATGCTCAGTATTGGTACCGGGTTTTTGTTCCGTGGGAGGCATATGAGCTTCCTTGAGCTTTTGGCTCGGAAGATAGATAATACCTTCGTTATATTTAATATGAAAAAACGCCGGTTTGATTATATCAGTCCCCGGTTTTCCGAACTCTACGATATTCCCACTCAGGCGCTGTATGCGGATCCCCGCAGGATTATTATTCCCAGCAATAACAAGAATAAGCCGGATTTTCCGGGGAAGGATCCTTTTCGGGATATGCTGAATGGCCGCTATGATGATGTGCTTGCCGCCGAGGGGTCTGTGTCGGAGTACCGGATTTCCCTGGTAAAGGATGAGAAGCTGGTTAAACGGTGGATTCGGGTGCTCTTTTTTCCGGTGGAGTATCCCCTGTTCCTCTTTAGCCGGAGGAAGCCCAATGCGCTGGTTATCGTTTTTGCGGATGTAACCGCTGAGAAGAAAGAGGAGCATAATAAGTTCCGTAAGGCGGCGCTGATAGATGCTTCGAACCGAATGGTGTTTATTATGTACCTCGACGGGCGTATCAGTTATACGAATAGAGCCTTTGCGGAGACCTGCGGGTATAGCGAGGCCTATCTCCGTAAACGTTCCTTTTTTGAACTCTGTACGGAAGGCGCGGAGGATAGATTTTTTTCTTCTGACCGGTTTCAGAAGGCCTGTTCGAAAGAGGGAATTCGTGTTATCTCGGCTATACGCTGCGCTAATGGAAATATGCTGCCTGTGGAGCTGCATTTTAGTCCGGTTCGGAATAATGCAGGTGAATTGATAGAGATATCCTGTTTTGTGGAGAATATTACGGAGCGGTTGGAGCATGAGAATATGCTCAAGGCGGCGGTTATTGAGGCTCAGTCTGCAAATAGGGCGAAGAGCGATTTTCTTGCCAGGATGAGCCATGAGATTCGGACTCCTATGAATACGATTACCAGTATGAGTCAGCTCGGTTTACATCCCGATAAGGTGGAGAAGCGGAAGATCTATTTTGAACGGATTAATACTGCAGGAAAGCATTTGCTTGCGCTGGTCAATGATGTGCTGGATATGTCAAAGATAGAGTCAGGGAAGTTTACCCTCGTCAATGAGCCCTTTAGGCTGGATACGCTGATAGGGGCGGTTCGGGATATTATCACTCCCAAGGCTGATGAGAAGGGGATTGTGTTTACCGTAGAGCAGGATACACAGAAGCCGCTGTTTCTTGAGGGGGACGCGATGCGGCTTCAACAGTGTCTGCTTAATTTTCTCTCCAATGCGGTGAAGTTTACCCCTGCAGAGGGGCAGGTGACCCTCAGTATCAAAACCGAAGATCGGGGCGGGGAGCGGGTGCAGATTACCTTTAGTGTCCGGGATACGGGAATCGGGATGACCGAAGAATTTCAGCGCAATCTCTTTCAGCCCTTTAATCAGGGAGATACGTCTATATCCCGCCGCTTTGGAGGGACAGGGCTGGGGCTTGCTATTTCCCGCAGTCTAATCGAGCTGATGGGGGGCACTGTTGCTGTTTCAAGCCGGGAAAATGAGGGGAGTGTTTTTTCCTTTACCCTGACGTTGAAGTATTCCACCGAAGAGCTTTCTTCCGAGAAGGCCGATGATGGAGGCAGAGCATCCTGTAAGCTGAACGGGATGAAGGTGTTGTTGGTGGACGATGTGAGTATCAATCAGGACATCATTATCGAGATGCTGGAGAATACGGGGGCGGAGATCGTGACCGCTTCCGATGGGCTGGCGGCGGTTAAGCGTTTTAGCGACTCCGAGGTGGGATTCTTTTCTGTTGTGTTTATGGATGTGCAGATGCCCGATATCGATGGCTATGAGGCAACCAGGCGTATTCGAGCCCTGCCCCGGGATGATGCGAAGACGATTCCGGTGTATGCCATGACCGCACATGCCTTTAACGATGATGTCGCTGCAAGTGAGAACGCAGGGATGAACGGTCATATTTCGAAGCCTATCGATATAAAACGGCTTTTCCGTATATTGCGGGATATTCAGGAAATGAGAAAATAGAAGGGAGAAAAGAGAAAAGGGAGGAAATGGACTTCCGGGGTGTCGGATAGGAGTCCGAAGACATTGTCCTTCTTTTCTCCTTTTTACCTTCTATTTTCTCATTTTCTTTCCTCCCTTCTCATTTCTCCCTTGGTTGCAGCGCTTCGACCTCTTTTTTTGTCAGGGGGCGAACGATGCGGACGCTGTTTTCTGCTGTTTGGAAGACGATGGGGGCGCCGTTAGGGTTTGTTTCGGTAAGGAGCTGTACGGTGGGGAATTTGGGACTCGCTGCGGATGAGTCGGTGACCACCGCTATTCGGTTGTCCGAGAGCAGTACGTAGGAGCCTATGGGGTAGAGGGAGAGTACGTGGATGAGGGTTCTTACTACGGTGTCGTCGTACTGTTTGCCCGGGTTTTTGAGCATTTCGAGGATGCCTTCGTGTTCATCCTTGGCTTCCCGGTGTTTTCTTGGGGCGGTGACAGCTTCGAAGGAGCATACCACCGAGATGATCTTGGCATAGAGGGAGATTTTTTCTCCGTTTATTTTTCTTGGATAGCCTTCGCCGTTTTCCTTTTCGTGGTGTTCCAGGACGCCCAGGCAGATATTCAGGGGAAATGATTTATCCTTCAATATGTTGTAGCCCAATACGGGATGGGTAAAGAGAGCTTTTTTTTCCGCCAGGGTGAGAGGCTTATCGGTCATGTAGAGCTGGGGCGGAAGCCGGATCATTCCCAGTTCATGCAGAATGGTGGCAGCCCCCAGTTCAATGAGTTTTGTCATGGGGAGGCGGAGCTGCATTCCGATTATGAGGGCATACACGGTGGAGCGCAGGGTGTGGCTTATGAGGAAGGTGTGGTTCTTTATTTCAAGTTCCGGCTGTATTCTGAGGATGTAGTTTCGGTTTTCCTTTATGTATATGCACATGTCCTTGATTCGTTCGAAGATAAGCTCTTGATTCAGTTCCCGGTGGGTGGCATACCGGGTAAACAGGCTGTCTATCCATTTCATGTATTCGTTATAGACATCTTTGACCAGGTCGAGCCGTTCCTCTTCGGTGCGGGCTGAATCGATGTTTGCTATAGCCGCTGTAAATTCGAAGGGTTTTTCTTCTTCCTGTATTACAGCAAGGGCTTCGGGGATGACTGGTGTAATGGTTTTATTGTTGGAGAGTTGGAAGTTTCTGTTTATCGTACCCTTCGAATAGATTTCTTCAAAGTTCCAGTTTTTGAGGGCGTTGATAGTTTTTTCCGTTGCCGGGGTTATATTGGTCATGAGCAGGAAATTCTTTTCCAGCATTACATCGTCGGTGAAGTACATTCCGTCGTACATTTCGGATACTTTATATGTGTTCATGATAACTCCTATCTCTGTTGACCTGATCCGCAGGAATCTCTACACTTGAACCTTAGGAGATGACCTCATGAAATTCAAAGTAGTAATCCTTACCTTTAATATCGTCCTAATCGTGACATTTCTTGCCCTTTTTTGTATCCCTTTTTTTCTGATAGGTTCCGATTTTGCATTGGATTTTATGAAACGCAGCTGGATTATTTGTCTCTGTTTTGTGCTTATGCTGGTCGTTATGAATGTGATTTTTGCACGGAATTGGCAATTGTTTTCTATTATGGAAGGTGAGGATTGGCCGGCGCTTACGTTTTTTCTTGAGAAGAAGCTCTATGAGCAGAAACGGTTTTCCTACCGCTATGTGAAGCTCCTCTGTGAGTCCTGTATCCTGCTTTCGGACTTTGCCGGGGTGCAGCGTCTCGCCGATTTTGTCTCCGACCGGAAGCCCCAGCTTTTTGCCCGTTCTGTTCTGGGTTTTGCGGCAGCGCTTATTCTTCAGCGGAAGACTAAAGACGCTGTTGCGCTTCTGGAGCGGTTTCATGAGGATAAGGCGGTGAAAAACCGCTTTTGGGTGGAATGGTACTATGGGTTTGCCCTGTATCTCGAAATGGATTTTAAGCGGTCTATGGCGGTGTTTTACGGGCTTCTATCGTCATCCAAAAATACTGTGGTGACGGGGCTTTCTCTCTATATGCTGGAGATGAAGATTTCCCCTATGGAACGTTCCTTTGATGATCTGAGGAGCGAGACTGCTTTAGCTAAAAACAGTCTGCTTCGCAGGGAGAGCGCAGGAAGCTGGAAAAGACGGCTTGAAGCAGAGAAGAATGAAGTACCAGTTGTGATTCTGGGGAAGATTCTGGATGACGCTGCGGTGTATTTGTATTGAAGGGGAAGGATAGTACTGAGGAGGTTTTCTAAAATGGCTTGTTCCAATGTGAAGGAGTGTGCCTGTCCCAAAAAGACATGTCCCAATAACGGTAAGTGCTGCGCTTGTGTTATCAAGCATAAGAACACCGATAGTTTGCCCTTTTGTCTGTTCCTCGATAACGGCGGCGATAAGAGTGTGGAGAACTATTATAGGAAACTGAAAGAGCGGTTTGAAGGATAAGGCATTTAAAATGAAAAAAGGTTGACAGGGCTGTCTCAACCGACCGCTGAAAGGTTCTTGCTTTCAGCAATCATCCCCCCAAAGCAAGCCGCTTTGGGACAACCCTGTCAACCCTTATAGTTTATGTCATTCTAAAAGCTCGACAGAACGGCGACTGGACGTCACTCGCGTTCGCCGTTACTGTTGTGCATCAGTGACAGTATTAATATCGGAGTGATTTGGGGGAACTTTAGAAAAAAGATGAGGAAAAGTTGAATCATGTCAGCTCCTTTATTTATGGTGAATCTTGGTAAAATATAAGAGTAACTCCTATATTTTACTTGATTTCTATGTAAAATAATGGCATAATTATGAATGACTGGAGGTAAAATATGAAAACAACAACAATAGTCCGGTCCCTCTATGTAGATCAAATCAAAGGGTTTATCGATGATCCGCACGTAAAAGTCATTACAGGGCTACGCCGGAGCGGTAAAACAGAGTTTTTAAAAATGATTTTTGAAGAAATTGCGGATCGGGTTTCGAGAGATCATATTATTTATATCAATTTTGAAGATATGGATTACGAGGATATTACTAACGCAAAGGAATTAAACGCATATCTGAGAACAAAAATGATAGATCATGACAAGTACTATATTTTCTTTGACGAAATTCAATTGATTGAAAACTGGGAAAAAACAGTCAATGCTTTAAGGTTAAGAAACACAGATATATATATTACCGGTTCAAATTCCAAGATTATGAGCAAAGAGTTGGCAACCCTGCTTGGGAGCAGAACGATTTCCATCAAAATGAATACCCTTTCTTTTGCCGAATTTATGGAATTTAGAAGATTAAACGGAATCGAAACCGGAACTATTGATTCAGAACTGGAACAGTATATCAACATCGGCGGTTTTCCTCTGTTATCGGTTAGCGAGTATACTGAAAATGTTGCCCGAGAAATCGTCAAAGGTATCAACAATACTACACTTCTAAAGGATGTAGTAGTTCGGTATGAAATTCGCCAGCCCCTGTTGTTGGATAAACTGGTGTCTTTTTTATATGACAATGTGGGCAATCTTATTTCCATCCGCTCTATTGTGAACTATTTCAAAAGTCAGGGCAGAGGGACGGATCCTGAAACGATAGCAAACTATCTGACCTATCTGGAGGATGCCTTTATTATTACCCCCGCACACCGCTATGACATTAAGGGAAAGAAACTGTTGGAAACCAACGATAAATTCTATCTTGGCGACCATTCCCTGCAATATGCAATCAGAAATAGACGTCCTGACAAGGTACAAGGGATCTTGGAAAACATTGTTTTTACGGAACTTGTCCGCAGGGGGTATACGGTCTCGGTTGGGAAATTCGATGATACAGAAATCGATTTTATAGCTGAGGAACAGGACGGAACACGTAAAATATACATTCAAGTCTGTTTGGAGTTTACCAATCCTGACACCTATGCCCGTGAGTTTAATCCCTTAAAGCAAATCAAGGATAATTACCACAAATATGTGGTAACGCTGGATAAAAACTGGCGGGCCGACGAAAATGGCGTGCAGGGCATTCATCTGAAGGATTTTTTACTGAGGGATGTGTTGTGAAGGGAAAGTGATTCACTTATTTCGTTTCTGATTTTTATACAGTTGCATGATCCCTGTAATAAAAAACCGGGCGCATTGCGTCCGGTTGTGGTGCAAGGCGGAATATCACTTCCAGCCCCGACTTACATACAAAAAAGGTGAATTTA
>JAITWB010000062.1 GCA_031285525.1 Spirochaetaceae bacterium | reverse complement strand
ATTTATGCAATACTATATCATGTACTTTGAGAGAACCATATCAAAGGTTGTTTTAGACACCAGCGAAACGTTTCCAGTGGTTTTAATCACCGGCCCTAGACAGATCGGCAAATCGACGGTTTTTGAGCGGCTAAAAGAAGATAACCGGACTTATGTTACCCTTGATGACCCGCAAATTCGTATGCTGGCGCAGACAGACCCTGCTCTTTTTCTGCAAATCTACAAGCCTCCCGTATTGATCGATGAAGTTCAGTATGCACCAGAGCTTTTTCCGTATATTAAAATGATGGTTGATAAACGAAAAGAAAAAGGTCTGTTTTGGCTGACTGGATCTCAACCCTTTCAATTAATGGAGAAGGTATCAGAGTCTCTCGCAGGTAGAGTTGGAATTTTGGAGCTCCAGGGGCTTTCTCAGGCGGAAAAAAATCAAACTTCCGTCGAACCCTTTTTGCCTGATACAGTGACATCGAGCAACCGTGAACCCTACACAATTAACTCGTTTTATAGTCTCATACTAAAAGGTTCCTTTCCTGAATTATATGCAACTCCCCGTTTGAATAAAAACACCTTTTACGCATCCTATCTGAAAACATATATTGAACGGGATATCCGTAATCTGACAAATGTGCAGGATGAACGGCTGTTTTTGACGTTTCTAAAAGTTACAGCGGCAAGAACAGGACAATTGTTGAATTATGCGGATATAGCAAAAGATGTTGGAATCACTTTAAATACCGTTAAGTCATGGATATCGCTTTTACTTACATCTGGACTAGTGTTTTTGTTGCAGCCCTATCATAATAATCTAACCAATAGAGCTGTAAAAACGCCGAAGCTGCATTTTATGGATACAGGACTTTGTGCATATCTGTGCGGTTGGACGACCGCAGAAACCCTTTCGGTAGGAGCCATGAGTGGAGCGATTTTTGAAAGCTATGTGGTTTCAGAGATCATAAAATCCTATCTTCACCACAATGAACAGGGGCAGTTTTACTTTTATCGGGATAAGGATAGGCAGGAGATAGACCTCATCATTGAGCGGGACAATATTTTCTATCCGATAGAAATAAAACGAACTGCATCTCCTCAGTTGAACGATGTAAAAACGTTCGAATTATTGAAGAGAAATGGATTAACCGTAGGAAAAGGTGCTATTGTCTGCCTATATGAAAACCTTTTGCCCTTAAATAAGAAAGTATGGATTATTCCTGTTGGTTGTTTGGGTTAAATTATCGCATTTTGGATATCCATTACGAATTCCCTTGACATATCTCCATACCAGCTGTATTATACATACCATTGGTATGTATAAGGAGTCTTGAGCGTTGCTCAAATAAAGCCCATGGCACGGAATAAGTATCCCGAAGAAACAGTAGAAAAAATACTCGCAGTCTCCATGCGCCTGTTTATCGAAAAAGGCTATGAACATACCTCGATTCAGGACATTATCGATGAACTGGGAGGGCTCTCCAAAGGAGCGATATACCATCACTTTAAGTCAAAGGAGGATATCCTGCTGGCAGGGATTATAGAAGCTTCCAAAATGTCAGAGGAGCAGCGCAGGCGGATACGGGATGAAAAGGGGATAACGGGACTTGAAAAGTTGCGGAAATTAATGGAATATTCTTTTGAAAATCCTCTGAATGTATACATGACGGCAATGGCGCCAAATATCCTTAATAACAGCAAACTGCTTGTTGCCCAGTTACTGTCAACCATTGAGAATGCGGCTCCTAACTATGTTAAGCCCATATTGGAAGCTGGTGTGGCAGATGGTTCGATCCAGACGGAATACCCCGAAGAACTGGCGGAAGCGCTGCTGATGCTCTCTGATATATGGCTGAACCCCCTGATTTTTTCTTCGACAGAGGAGCAGCTCCGGCGGAAGGGTCTCTTTTTTTGCGAGTTCCTGCGGAGATTCGGTCTTGATGTTATGGACAGCCCTTTAATACAAAGGTTTATGGAATTGTGGAACATATCTGCGGCAAAGAAAGATGAATAGAGAAATGAAAGCATCGGCTTTTGAAAACCTTGGGTTTTCATATTTTTTACCCATTATACATACCAACTGACGGTATGTATAATGGGTAAGGGAGAAAGTAGCAAAGAGGAATAAAGGGGGGATTATATGCAGACGATTAAAGAGATTGGCCGGTATACCTTTCCGGCGCTTTTTCAAAACAGCATCACTCAATTTTCAGACCTGAATGCTCTGTCCATGGTGAACGGAGAGCCTCTTACCTATGCTCAGATTGAACAGCAGGTTGCTGATTTCTCTGCCCTCCTGCGGCGTTTCGGCTCAGGTAAAGGCAGTAAGATCGCTATCCTGAGTACCAGTATGCCCAATTGGGGTGTTTCTTTCTTTTCGATTGTGAACAACGGAGGGATTGGGGTTCCTTTGCTTCCTGATTTTTCCGGGAATGAAATAGAAGCTATCCTGAGACACGCAGATGTTTCGGGGATGATCGTCTCTGCAAAGCTCTATGAAAAAGTGAAGGGACTGCCCGAGGATGTACTTTCGTTTGTCATTAAAATGGAAGATTTTTCAGTACTTCGGGGTACTCCTGAAAGGAGCACTCCCGGAGAGAGTTCTCCTACGGAGACAAGTACTTCCGATGTTCCTGTTGAGATTGCTGAAGAGGACACCGCTTCGATTATTTACACCTCAGGAACCACCGGGCGTCCCAAGGGTGTGGAGCTCTCCCACAAGAACCTGATATTTTCCGCTATTTCATGCCAGAGTGTCCATCGGGTGAATAAATTCGATGTTCACCTTTCGTTTTTGCCTCTTTCCCATGTGTACGAGTTTACCATCGGGTTTGTGCTTCAGTTTTTGAACGGCAGCTGTGTTTTTTATCTGGACAAGCCGCCGACGGTTACCACGCTGCTTCCGGCGATGGCGAAGATCCGCCCTACCATCATGCTCAGCGTTCCTCTCATTATGGAAAAGATCTACAAGAACAAGATTATTCCTACCTTTACCAAAACGGCGTTCATGAAAAAGATCTATGCCGTCAGACCTATACAGAAACTGCTCCATCGTATTGCAGGAAAGTCCCTCAAGAAGACCTTCGGCTCTCGTATCAAGTTTTTCGGTATCGGCGGGGCAAAGCTTGACCCGGTGGTGGAACAGTTCCTCAAGGACGCAAAGTTTCCCTATGCCGTCGGCTATGGACTCACCGAGACCTCTCCCCTTATCGCCGGATGCAGCCCCCGCAAAACACGGGTCGGTACGATAGGACCTGCCGTTCAGGGTGTGGAAGTGCAGATCCTCGATCCTGACCCCAAGACTGGAATAGGAGAAGTCGCCTGCCGGGGTGACAATGTGATGAAAGGCTATTATCGCAGTCCCGATCTGACCGCATCGGTTTTTACCGAACCGGATCCTGACGGTAAATGCTTTTGTTTTAAGACCGGCGACCTGGGGATGTTCGACCAAAAAGGGTATCTCGCTCTCAAGGGACGGCTCAAGAATATGATCCTCGGCTCCTCAGGTGAGAATATCTACCCTGAGGATATCGAATTCATCCTCAACCAACACCCGCTGGTCAATGAATCTCTGGTCGTAGAGGATGCCAAAGGACTCGTAGCCCTAGTGCAGCTCATGGTCAGTAACATGAAGGATGGATTCCAGTACAAGCAAGAGGAAATCCTCAACGAGATACAGTTTTTCGTAAACCAGAACGTAAACCGTTTCTCCAAGGTCGGCCGTGTAGAAACCGTCGAGAGCTTTGAAAAAACCGCAAGCCAGAAGATAAAACGCTATCTCTATAACCTGGGACAGGAGGAATGTGTATGAAAAAATGGATAGTATTAATATCTTTGTTGTTTCTTATGTGTAGCCTTGCTGCACAGGATTTGACTACGGAATTGTGGAAGCAGTGTGGATGCCGGTAGCGTTTTTTCTGTTTGCTGTCTGCGTTATGTCAAAGGAAATAGATGTTTGACAAACTCCCGATAGAGGTATACACTTGAAAATACAGAAGTATGGGACATCATAGAAATATCAATCAACAACAGTATCTGTTGTTGTTCTCATAAGGTGGTTGGACTCGGGTTAAAACCCTCGCCACGAATAAACGAGGTTAACTATGGAAAGAACATTAATGTCGTTTGATTATGCCATGAAGGATGTACTCCGTAACAAGGCGAATTTTGGTGTATTGAGCGGGTTGCTCAGTGAGTTGTTAAAACAGGATATCATCGTCGAGGAATTGCTGGAAAGTGAGAGTAATCGGGATAATAAGGACGGGAAATCCAACAAACTGGATGTAAAAGCAAAGATAAACGGCGGTGAAATAGCGATATTTGAGATACAGGCAAGTTTGGAAAGTGACTTTTTTCATCGGATGCTGTTTGGAACCAGTAAAACGATAGTGGAGCAATTATCGAAGAATAACAAATACGGAAACATCAAAAAAGTGTATTCCATTGATATAGTGTACTTTGAGCTGGGAAAAGGCTCTGACTATATGTATCACGGACAAACTGAGTTTAAAGGTTTGCATAATAAAGAGACCCTTTTGTTGTCTGATAAAGAACGGAAATATTTACCCCAGCATAAGCAGGAAATGGAAAAAAGAGGTGCAGGAGAGATATTTCCTGAGTACTATTTGATATATCCCAACCGATTTGACGAAGAAATTGCGGATAAGTTTGATGAGTGGGTATATTTCTTTAAGAACTCAACGGTAAAAACAAGTTTTACCGCAGCGGGGCTCAACGAAGCAGGAGAGAAGTTATCCCTTGAGACGATGAGTAAGGCTGAAAGAATAGAATATGATGCCTATGTGAAAGCAGAGCGGATACATGCGAGTGCGTATGAGTCGGCGGAATGGGAAGGGGAACAGAGAGGCAAAGCTGAGGGAATGCAGATAGGTCGGACTGAAGAAAAGCAGGAAATTGCCAAGAAGTTGAAAGTACTCGGAATGACTGTTGATCAAATAGTGCAGGTTACTGGTTTGTCGATTGAAGAAATAGAAGCGTTGTAGTCATCGTATAGATAACAGCGAAGCGTCTTGATATATCCCCATACCAGGTTCATGGCACGGAATAAATATCCCGAAGAAAACAGAATATTATGATTGACTTATTGTACTAGTTCATATATTATTGTACTAGATGAATAGTACAAATCTAGAAGAAACAATAACATTCTCCCTTGAACCGGCAAACGGGGTACCCATCTATCGGCAGATAATCCAGCAGATAGAACACGCCATCCTGTCGGAGCGCATGAGGGCAGGGGACAGGCTGCCCACCATACGGGCTCTGGCGGTAGAACTCAAGATTAATCCCAACACCATCGCCAAAGCCTACGGAGAGCTGGAGATACGGGGCATCCTGGTCACTCAAGTGGGAAGCGGTACCTATATTTCAGACCGGAGACCTGAGGCCGCCGACGATGAGCGGAACAGGAGAATACAGGAGATAACGGGACGGTTCATGCAGGAGATGGCGGAACTGGGGGTTGCACAGAAGGATATCCTGACACTCATTCAGGACTACAAGGAGGGAGATGGAAAATGAAAGAGATCAAACACAGACAGGCGCTGTCCATGGGGGGCCCAAAATCGGCACCGGAGTCATTACGGCGAGGGCTTGCGAAGAAAAAAAGGAATAGTATCCTGACTGCATCGGCGGTTGCAACCGCAGCCCTCTGCGCCGTATTCACCCTTACGGGAAAACTCTGGGTAAACCCCTGGTTCAATGGCATCGAAATCGCTCTTGCCCTTTTCTGTGCGGCTCTGGCAGCGCTGGTAACCCTTTCTATTCATAAGCTGGAAGAGTGGGAGCGGGCCATCGTCCTGCGGTTTGGGAAGTTCCATCGGGTGCGGGGACCGGGTCTCTTCGCACTGATTCCGCTGGTAGACCGGATAGCGCAAGTGGTGGACATCCGGATACGGGTGACCGATTTTTCCGCCCAGGAGACGCTCACCAAGGATTCCGTCACGGTTACTGTGGACGCCCTCTGCTTCTGGCTGGTCTGGGATCCGGAGAAGGCAGTATGCGAGGTGCAGCAGTATGAGGATGCGGTCATCCTTTCATCAAAAACCGCCCTCCGCAATGCCGTAAGCAGCCACGACCTTTCTACCTTCCTCGAACACGGAGAGGTAATCGAACGGCAGATACAGGAAGAGGTAGACCGGAAGACCACCGAGTGGGGAATTACCGTTCAGCACATCGAGATTACGGATATCCAGATACCGGAGCCCCTGCAGGATTCCCTGAGCCGTCTCGCCCAGGCGGAGCGGGAGAAGAAGAGCCGGATACTGCTTGCAGAAGCGGAAATCGAAATAGCCCGCAAACTCGAAGAGGCGGTGCAGATATATGCAGAGAACGAACCGGCGATGAAGCTCAAGATTCTCTCGATTCTGAACGAAGGGCTCAAGGCTGGAAACTCGATGATGCTGGTTCCCAGTTCCATCACCGAGGAACTCCGGGAAAAGGATATCTTCGGGCTTCAGGCAATGGCGGAGCTGAGACAGAAGAAAAGTACTCAAGCGGATACGGATACATTGTAGAAGACTGGTAATGGAGGAAACTGATATGGAAGAAAAGCAGATTGTGGTAAAAGCAGTGGATGTGTTCAAGGATTACTCCCTGAACGATATTACCGTACACGCCCTGCGGGGTGTTTCTCTCGACTTTGAACAGGGGGAGTTTTCGGCGATTGCGGGACCCTCAGGGAGCGGTAAGTCAACCTTTCTGCACCTTGCAGGATGCCTCGATACTCTCACCTCAGGTTCCATTACCGTGGCGGGCTTCGATACCGCTTCGGCATCAAAAAAGGATCTGGCGCTGCTCAGGCGGAACAGCATCGGTTTCATCTTTCAGGCATATAACCTAATACCGGTATTGTCGGTGATGGAAAATATCTCCTTTCCCCTGACCCTCCTCGGGGTGGATAAGAAGGAAGCCCGGGAGCGTTCCCTTGCGGCACTCAGTGAGGTAGGACTTGACGGGATGGAGGATCGCCGCCCCAAGGAGATGTCCGGCGGTCAGCAGCAGCGGGTCGCCATCGCACGAGCCCTGGTAAAGCGTCCGGCTATCATCCTTGCGGACGAACCCACGGCGAACCTGGATTCAAAGACCGGCCGGGAAGTACTGGAGATCATGCTCCGGTTAAACAGGGAAGCGGGAACCACCTT
>JAITWB010000039.1 GCA_031285525.1 Spirochaetaceae bacterium | reverse complement strand
CTTTTCCGTATCCCCGCCGCCCCAGCCGGAAAAATCCATATCTATCCAGTCTACACTATCACGCTTGAAAATACCGCTCAGCCTGAGCAGTATGGGTTCCACCTCCGCACCCTCTGCGGCTTTCAGACTTTGGAGGGCGAACAGTATCTCGTTCTGCTCATCCTCCGACAGAAGCGCCTTATTCATCACAAAATCCCCGAGGAGCCGTATACCGCCTCCCTTACCCCTATCGGTATAGAGGGGAATATTCGCCGCCGAAAGACTGTCTATGTCCCGGTAGATGGTACGGGTAGAAACACCAAACCGCTTCGCCAGCTCCCCCGCCGTAACGGTTCCCCGCTCCAAAAGAATATAGACGATTTCAAAGAGTCTGCCTGTCTGCAATATCAATATTTCTCCCTGAGTACTTCGCTGTCTGCCAGAGTTCTCTGCATCCGAATAACCTCCGAAGCCGCCTTCGGATTCCCTGTGACATAAGCCAGATCCTGCATCATACCTATGGCGTCATTAATATCCCGGATAAGCTCTGTGAGGATAGCGGCATTATACCCTGCGGCAAAATTACCGGTGGCGGCATAGATATCGCTATACAGTCCCAGAGCCGCCGCATACTGCCTGTCTTTTACTAATTTTTCCGCCTCCTTCATAAAGGGATCCTTTGTCTTATCCGATTCGAAATAGCGGTATTCCGTAACAGTCCATGGAGCAAGTTCCCGGGAAATATACTGCAATTGATCGCGGATAATGGTCTTTGCAAGCTCCATCCCCGAAGTAATACTCTGTCTTGCCCACTCCCCTTCCCTGCGATCACAGGCGGTACCGCTTTTATGTACCTGCCCCAACACACGGCCGTCTGCAGCTCTGATAAACCGATACGTAAAATCGAGGGTAACCGTCCTATTGATAGTATAATCGCTGACGATGTTTCCCTCAGAATCCTTTCTATCCACATACCCTTCCCTATCATCCACTCTGAGTTCATTGATCTCTCCGGTAAGATAGACATCCACAATAGCGGCATACCCATAGGCATCTTCCCAGGAGTAAACCCTATCGAATTCCGCTGTGTTGATGAGGAAATAATTCCCTGACGCCAAAACGGCATCGGTAAAAAACGCTGTCAGAAATCGGGCAATCTGGTCTTCCAAGAATGATTTGTATCTGTATTTCCGTGAAAACCGAAAAAAGAGGGCATCAAAATGGGAAACTCCGGCACGCTCATAGGCGAATCCAATGGGAACTACAGCGATCCGCTCAACCCCGCTCATATCGATCACCGGAGGTTTCGTAACTTGCACAGGAACAGAGGTCGCACAGGAAAAAAGAAAAAGAGTCAGCGCCGCCGCAAGGGGAAACCGGATTTTTTTCATGGTGTACCCTCCATAAATAAGAAGGATACACCATTACATTCGGAAAAACAACAATCGGGAAGCAAAGGAAAAAGTTTCTACCTTCTATTTGCTCATTTCTCACCGATACTTCGTAATCGCGACAGGGTTTTTGCGTACTGCGACAGCCCTTCCGCCCAGAATACCTTATCCTGAATATCGAAGCCCGCCTGCAAACACACCTCTTCACAGGGGAGTCTCCCGGTTTCCGAAAGCAAAAGCCGATAGGTCTCGGCGAACTCAGAGCCCTCCCGTTCATAGCGGCTGTAGAGCGCCGAAGCGAAAAGCAGTCCGAATGCGTAGGGGAAATTGTAGAAATCCAGATCACTCTCATAGTAATGGCTCTTCACCGCCCACATATAGGGGTGCAGCTCATCCCGGTTCAGTCCTGCGCCATAAGTCTTCAGCTGGGCTTCCTCCATAAACGAACAGAGTTCAGCCGGAGAAAGCTCGTTTTTCTCTCTTGCTTCGAACACAGATGACTCAAAGTAAAACCGGGAAAGGATATCCACGATAACCTGACATCCATCCTGTAAATGCATCTCCAGCAGAAAACGCTGCGCCTCCGGTTCAGCCTTGGCGAGGATACTGTTGAGCATGATGGTCTCTGCAAAGATACTTGCCGTCTCGGCGAGGGTCATGGGATACTGCCCCTGAGCAAAGGGCAGATCCTTCACACAACGGTGATGGTAGGCGTGTCCCAGCTCGTGGGCTATTGTGGTAATATCCGAAAAATCACCGGAAAAGTTCGTGAGTACCCGGGAGACCTTCTGCTTCGGAAAATCCGCACAGAATGCGCCCCCTACCTTGCCCCGCCGAATCTCCGCATCGATCCACCCTTCGTCAAAAGCCTGTTTCGCAAGATCCCCCATATCAGCAGAAAAGGACGAAAAGCACTCCGTAACCAGCGCCGCCGCGTCGGGGTAGCTCCATTTCTCAGAAACAGTTCCCACAGGAGCAAACAGATCATAGAAGGAACACTTCGGCACACCCAACAACCCTGCTTTGACATCGAGATAGTCCCGCCACAAAGGAAGGGAATCCTCCATCGCCGATATGAGTGCATTCAGCGTTTTTGAGGATATCCGGGACTGAAACAGACTCTTTGAAAGGGCGCTCTCCCAATTCCGCCTGCGGTTCAGGATCACCGTAGAACCTTTAACCCCGTTCAATGCGGCGGCGAGGGGAATTTCTGCGGACTTGAGCAGTTCCAACTCCTGATGATAGGCCTTTTTTCGGGTCTCCCTGTCGCTGTCATAGGCCATATTACGCAGCTCATTCAGTGTTTTATGTTCCATGGAGAGATTCGAAGTCACCTGCTGGTGCAGACGGCTCCAGGCATCGGCCCCGCAGCGCTTCATATCTTCGGCCAAGTCCTCCAGGGGAGGTTCCATCTGTTTAGTGCGGGAAGCGATGTCCTCATTGATAAGCCATTTATACGGAATAAGTTCAGGATTCACCGAACAGGCATTGTCAACGAGAAATCTATGATTCCAAAGGGTATTCACGAAGGAAACCTCAAAGCTCTTTCTAACCAGGGCTATCTCCTCCAGCGCATTTATCCGAGAAAGCGCCTCCCCGTTATTCGTATCCGCCGAGTACACGCAGGAAGCATATGCCGAAAGAGACGTGAGAAGCGAATCCGCCTCGTTTCTGAGGGTTATCGCCCCCAAAAGCCACCCAGGAAAGGTCTCCGCTGTGACCGTCTCCTTCAGCCTGAATCCCAGCGCCGCAAGCACCTTGTCCAGCGTCCCTGTATCACGAATATATTCCTCTGATTCAAACCCTGAATAGATCGAATCCATATCCCATCGCGGAACCCCATCTTTCCCGGACATAATTGTATTATTCTCCATACACGCCTCTCTTCTCCTTCCTCATTTTCTCATTTTTACCTTCTCCCTTGCTAGTCTCGTCTGCTCCGGGAAAGAAAGAGCAATCTCAAAAAGTTCGCTATCGCAGTTATCGCTGACGCAACATAGGTCATCGCCGCAGCGGTGAGAACCTTTTTTACCCCCGCAAGCTCCTGTTCATCCAGCGTTCCTGTATCCCGCAGTATTCCAATAGCTCTCCGAGAGGCGTTAAACTCCACCGGCAGGGT
>JAITWB010000229.1 GCA_031285525.1 Spirochaetaceae bacterium | reverse complement strand
AGAACTTTTCGGGAGCGAGAATCATCCCCTCGCTCTCCAGATGGGTTGGGTGTTCCATTACATTTCCTTAACACATAAAGATCGAGCCGGCAGCCAGGGCCGACTCAGGATTATCCTTACTGTAAAGTATAGTAGACCAGTTCCAGAAGTTCAAATTTTAAAAGCTTAAATTATCCATTTATTCTGCTGCAACCGCTGCGGCATCCTTTTCCCGTATGGAGACTCGGCGTATCTTACCGCTTATGGTCTTCGGCAGCTCCTCAACAAACTCGACAACCCGGGGGTATTTATAGGAGGCTGTTGACTGTTTCACATGCTGCTGTATCTCCCGGCGCAGTTCCCTGCTGGCACTGTATTCCGCAGCAAGGACAATGGTTGCCTTTACTATCTGGTTACGGTTTTTATCGGGGATACCGGTTACGGCGCATTCGAGAACAGACGGATGGGTCATGATGGCGCTTTCGACTTCAAAGGGGCTTATCCGGTAGCCGGAACTCTTTATCATGTCGTCGGTTCGTCCTACAAACCAGAAAAAGCCGTCCTCATCCTTCCGGGCGGTATCTCCGGTGTGATAGAGTCCCCCCTCGAAGGCGGCGGCGGTCAGCTCCGAATCGCCATAGTAACCTGCAAACATGCCGAAGGGGCGCCCCTTATCCAGGCGTATCACGATCTCCCCGATTTCATCCACATCGCAGGAAGTCCCGTCGGCACGGATAATATCGATATCGTATCCAGGAGCCGGCTGTCCCATGGAACCCTGTTTGGGAGCTGACCAGGGGAAATTGCCGATGGTCAAAGTGAGCTCTGTCTGCCCGTAGCCCTCATAGAGCCGAATCCCGGTCATTTCGAGGAAACGGTCATAGACTTCCGGATTGAGAGCCTCTCCGGCGGTGGTACAGTAGCTCAGAGAAGAGAGGTCGTATTTTGAGAGATCCTGTTTGATAAGATACCGATAGACCGTCGGAGGGGCGCAGAAGGAAGTTACCCCGAATTCCGCCATCTTTTCCAGGAGTTTCCCCGGAACAAAGGTCTCCATGTCGTAGGTAAATACAGCGCAGCCTGCGATCCATTGACCGTAGATCTTGCCCCACACTGCCTTTGCCCAGCCTGTTTCGGCAACCGTCAAGTGCAGACCGTTATCCTGCACATTCTGCCAGTACTTCGCCGTAACAATATGTCCCAGAGGATAGGTAAAGTCGTGCTGCACCATCTTCGGCTCCCCCGAGGTTCCGGAGGTAAAATAGAGGAGCATGATGTCGCTGTTGCCGGCTGCGGCGCTTCCTTGAGGACGGGCGAACTCAGGGGACATTCGGGGATACTCTTTTTCGAAGGAGAGCCATCCCGGGCGATCCGTCCCGATGGTTACCAGCGTTTTCACCGACGGAGACTCTTCCATAGCCGCATCGATCTGGCGCTGGAGAGAATCGTCGTCGATGGAGACGATTAATTTTACCCCCGCAGCATTATTCCGGTATACGATATCTTTCTTGAGAAGCATATTGGTGGCAGGAATCGCTATGGCGCCTATCTTATGCAGAGCCAGCAGGAAGAACCAGAACTCATAACGCCGCCGCAGGATAAGCATCACTGCATCGCCCTTGCGTATCCCCAAAGAAACGAGATAATTTGCGGTCCGGTTTGAAGCTTCCATCATGTCGGCAAAGGTAAAAATCCGGCATCCATCAGAGGAAGATCCTTGGGAGGAAGCTTCTCCATCGTCACACCAGACAAGAGCCCTTTTATTCGGCTCTTCCCGTGCGAAACGGTCGACAATATCGTAGGCAAAATTGAAATCTGTCGGAATACGGATAGCGAATTCCTCTTTCATTTTCGCATACGAGTCATACTGGTTGGTAATATAATCTAGCAGTAACATTTTTCCCTCTAAACATATAAGAGCTCTTGCAAAACCTCAGTTTCACAAGAAGCTCGACACATTCTGAAATTGTGTCATATGTTTAGACAAGAAACAATAGAAAAAGTTGCAGTTTTATGCGTTTTTCAAGCAATTATTCTGTATACGGAGACAAAAGAACTTCAAGACGCTCTTTGCCGATGATCTTCATAAAACTGGCAAGCCGAGGTCCCTGATCCTTCCCTATAAGAGCCTGGTAGACCGCAGTGAACAAGGCTTTGGGTTCGAGTCCCACATCTGATGCAACAGCATAGATACGCTCCGAAAGGGGCTTTTCCTCAAGCTCATCCATGACCGGCAACACTTCTGCACAGATCTTCCGTATTCCATTCAGCTCCGTGTCACCAAGGTTTGCCGGCTCCTCGCCGCTCTTCCTCAGGGCAAAACGGAAGTCCTCAGGGGCGCATTCGGTGATCCAGTTCCAGGCGCAGGCACATCTGGTGCGGAACCGCGGTTCCCGGTCTTCACCCACATCGCCGAGGGCGTTTACTACCGCATCGATATCCCCGGAATTGGTCTGTAAGAGGTTGCAGAGGTGGCGGAAGGGTATCTGATAGGGCATCCGCTCAGGCATAGCTCCTATCTGGGAGAGCTCGTAAATGCGCTTCTCCTTTTCAAAGATCTCTTCTTTTTTTGCCTTCTCCACGCCCCAGGCGATGCGCTCTGTCTTATCGTAATCCTCGTAGATCTTTATCACATCCAGATCAAAACTTATGGAAAATTCCGTATTGGGACGGGTTCCTGCGAAGAGATAGCGCACGATTTCGGGCTGGTATATTTCGAGTACTTCTGTAAGACCTATAACCTTCCCCGAAGAAGAGGACATCTTCCCGGGAAGTCCCTTGGTGCCGATAAAATCGTAGCGGAACGACACCGGCGCAGGCCAGCCATACACCTCTTCGGAAACGTGACGGGCAGTATCGAAGGAGCCCCCCTGGCTGTGATGATCCTTTCCTGCGGGCTCAAAGACGGTTTTTTCGTACTCCCAGCGCATGGGCCAGTCAACCCGCCAGCCGAGCTTTATGCCCTGGGAGGTTCTCAAGTCCTCGGTTGCCCGGTGATCGCAGCTGGTACAGTGATAGGTCACTCCCCACTCTCCATCCCAGCCTTCGATATCGGTGGTGTCCTTATGGCAGTTATCGCAGAACGCCGCAATGGGCCAGTACTCGCCTTCCATTTTATGGGCGTCGTCCCGGTATCGATTGAGTATTTCCTTGAGTTTGTCCCGGTTTTCCAGCGCCTTTCGCATCCCTTCCCCATAGAGTCCCGCCTGATACCGCTGGGACTGATAGAGAAATTCCGGCTCAATACCGACGATGGGCAGGGTCATCTCGATGTCCCGCTCCTGGTGACGGGCATAGTTTTCATCCCGCCCAAAGGTATCGGGAACCATGGTTATGGGAAACCGGAGATAGTTCTCCAGTTCTTCAGGCTTCGGCATATTAAGGGGTACCTTGCGGAATACATCGTAGTCATCCCATGAATAGATGAACCGGACATTCTTTCCCCGATCCCGGAGCGCCCGGACGACCAG
>JAITWB010000217.1 GCA_031285525.1 Spirochaetaceae bacterium | reverse complement strand
TAAGAAAAATCGAGTTCCCCGCCGATGGCAAAATAATCCGTTAAATAATGGGAAAACACAAACGCCCCTGCCCCGCCGACATTCAGGTTTTTGACATTTAACGGTATCTGTACGGAAAGCTGAAGTCCGAGAAAATTGTCACCAGCCTGATTTAAACGGAAGACATAGTCGTTTCCGGATTCCTGCTCCGGTGCAGGCTCAACTTGCTCAGGCGGAACTTGTTCCGGCGGTACTTGTTCTAGTGGAACTTGTTCCACCGCTTCCTGGGTAAACGCTGGTATGCAAAAACACATTAAAAGAGACATAATAAGCAGTAATCGTTTCATAATTCCTCAAGTGATCGTATTCTGGAACAGACAATAGCAGTACTATACAATAATATAGGTCTATTGTCTATTAAAGCTCCTTATGATACAACAAACATATCTATTTTAAATTAGTTACACGTGATACGAGGAGATTTTATGGGAGCCGTAATAATAGATGGAATCGCCGTTGCCCGTTCGGTGAAGGAAAAAGTAGCTGCTGCAGTTGCAGAAATGAAGCGGGAAAAAGGTATTGCCCCTTGCCTGGCAGTTATTCTGGTGGGAGAGGATCCTGCCAGCGTTTCCTATGTCACAGGGAAGGAAAAGGATCTGGCGGAAGTAGGCATGACCGACCGCAGTATCCGGCTGCCTGCTTCGGTTTCCGAAGGGGAATTGCTTTCACTTATTGCAGACTTAAACGCCGATACGTCGGTTCACGGCATTCTTGTTCAGCTCCCCTTGCCTAAAGCTATCGATGAAAACAAGATTATTATGGCTATCGATCCCCGCAAAGACGTGGACGGCTTTCATCCGGTGAACGTAGGAAACCTGGTTATCGGACGTCCTGCACCGCTGCCCTGCACGCCCCATGGAGTAGTGGTAATGCTCAAAGAAGCGGGAATAACCACCAGCGGCGCCAATGCCGTGGTAGTGGGCAGATCCAATATCGTAGGAAAGCCCCTTTCTATTCTACTTGCCCGAAAAGAAGTGAACGCCACAGTGACCCTCTGCCATACGGGAACAAAGGACTTGAGTTCTTTTACCCGCCAGGCAGATATTCTCATCGCCGCCGTAGGAAAACCCGGCTGCATTACTGCGGACATGGTAAAACCCGGCGCCGTTGTAATCGATGTGGGGGTCAATCGTGTGGAGGACGCAACAGCAAAAAAGGGATTCCGGCTTAAGGGGGATGTGGATTTTGAAGAAGTGAGCAAAGTCGCTTCCTATATAACACCTGTTCCCGGAGGAGTCGGTCCCATGACCAGAGCCATGCTGATGCAGAACACCCTTGAGGCTGCGGAGAGGCAGATTGAACAGCAGTAAGGATTTTTCCAATAAGTCTCTCGTAGATGTGCAGAATCAGACCGATACCCGGGAGATACCCCTGCAGAAGGTAGGGGTAAAGGGTCTCCGGTATCCGGTACAGGTACTCGATAAGGCTGATAAGGTTCAGAACACCACCGCAGAGGTGAGCCTGTTTGTGAATCTGCCGGATCAGTTTAAGGGTACCCATATGAGCCGGTTTATCGAGATATTCCATAAGCACCACAAGAATCTGTCGATGAAGCACTTCCTTGCCATGCTTGAGGAGATACGGGAAAACCTCGATGCGGCGAGAGCCTTCGGAGAGATGTCGTTTCCGCTTTTTTTGGAAAAGGCCGCCCCTGTTTCGGGACAGAAGGGGATGATGGTCTATGACTGCACCTATGAAGGCTCGGTTTCCGCAGGAGATATGAGCAACACTGGTGAAACCCGTGTTGCTCGTGAGTTTTTCGTCTCCGTAGCGGTTCCGGTGACCACGGTCTGTCCCTGTTCCCGTGCCATCAGCAACCGGGGAGCCCACAACCAGCGGGGAATCGTGACAGTCAAAATTCAATGCAAGGCGCACCATCAGAGCGCATCCTTCTTCTGGATAGAAGATATCATCGAAATCGTGGAAAAATCGGCTTCCTCTGCGCTATACTCTCTTTTAAAGCGGGAAGACGAAAAATATGTGACCGAATATGCCTACGATAACCCGAGATTTGTTGAAGATCTGGTCAGAGAAGTGTATCTTGGTATTATAGAATTTGGTGTATCAAGAAAGGAAGATTTTCCGTGGTTCAGCATTGAGGCGGAAAACTTCGAGAGCATACATAACCACAGTGCGTTTGCCTGTGCGGAATACCGGAGCCAAAAAGGATAAGCCTGAAGATGGCTTACCTATCAGGTCCGGTTCCGCAGCGGGACTATATAACTATACGGGTGCAAGGAGTGTATCCGTAAGGAGGTTTATGGTATGGATGAAAAAGTAATCGTACCCAGAGAGGTGGTTGCGAAGAACGGCGTGATGGCCGCTTTCGGTGTCGGCGGCGGAGTTGCGCTTACGGTGCTCACCGCTATCGGGTCGGGATTTATACCCGGACTCATCATCGGTGGGATAACCGCTGTTGCGGGCTTCGTTATGTACCGCAGTGCGTTGAAGCAGGAATATCTTGGGCAGACAAGTCTGGAGACATCCGACAAGCGTCCCGGACAGGTACTGCTCGTTATCGGCGGTCTCGTAGCGGTTGCCGCTTTGGGAGATATTGCCGTAGTCGGCTTCGTGGGTAAAATCGCCCGCTTCCTGCTGGGGATCGGAAAACTCGGCCTGTTCGGCTGGGGAATCTTCAATGCTGTTAAATTCTTTAAAGGGCTGAAATCCCGTACATGACCTATTTTTTTGAAACTTATGGCTGCCAGATGAACATGGCTGAATCTGCGGCAGCGGCACTCATACTGACAGAGCGGGGGTGGACAGCCGCCTCTGCTCCCGAATATGCTGATCTCATTATCATCAATACCTGTTCCGTCCGCATTACCGCAGAGACCCGTGTACATGGCCGTCTCGGTTTGCTCTATGCGCTCAAGAAAAAGCAGCCCTTTACGCTTATTCTCATGGGCTGTATGGCGGAACGGGCAGGAACAGAACTCAAGAAGCGTTTTCCCTATATAGACCATATCGTTGGAACCTTCGAGAAACACCGGATAGGTGATATTGCCGCAGGGCTGGAGGCGATTCAGGCTTCACTTGAAAACCCGGAACTGTTAAGCTCATCTCCTTCCGATGATGCGTACCAAGTTGCTGCGAGCAAATACCATTTTGCTCATCTGTCCTGGGAACGGGGTTCCCCTCAGGCCTTTGTACCGATAATGCACGGCTGCAACAACTTCTGCTCCTACTGTATCGTGCCCTATGTGCGGGGAAGGGAAATTTCCCGCTCCCCCGATGAAATTCTGAAAGAACTTGAATTCCTCGCAGCCAATGGCGTACGGGAAGTAACCCTGCTGGGACAGAACGTCAACTCCTACCGCTGGCAAGAGGATAGCGGCGAAGTCATTGATTTTCCCGGATTACTTGAACGTGCCGCCCAAAGGCTTGCAAAGATAGAACACAACAGTATCGGCTGGATACGCTTCGTTTCAAGCCACCCGAAGGATCTCTCGACAGAACTCCTCAAAGTAATGGCTCGGGAACGGATATTCTGCCGTCACATCCACTTACCTGTACAAAGCGGCTCCAATGCGGTACTCAAGGCTATGAACCGAAAGTATACCCGAGAGGACTACCTCGCTCTTGTCGCCAGGATTCGCGAAATACTCCCCGATGTGTCACTAACCACGGATATTCTGACAGGCTTTCCCGGAGAAACCGAAGAGAATGCAGAGGATACGGTAAAGCTCTTGCAGGAAGTACGTTTCGATTCGGCGTTTATGTATTATTATAATCCCCGTGAGGGAACTGCCGCCTGCTCCCTTCCCAACCCGATTTCTAAAGAGGTTAAAAAGGAACGGCTTGCCCGGATCATAGAGGTGCAGCACGGCATTACCCGGGAAATACTGGAGAGCCGTGTCGGCACCCGAGTCAGGGTTTTGGCGGAATCTGTGTCCCGCAACAACCCCGGAGAACTGCTTGCCCGAACTGAACGGGATGAGCGAGTCGTCTTTCCCGGCAATGAAGAACTGATAGGTTCCTTCGTGGAGCTGGAACTAACGGGGCTTAACGGGAACACGTTTATGGGAAAAGAGGAATGAGAAGGGGAAAAAATGAGAAGTGAGAAGTGAGAAAAGGAAGGAAGGACTTCCGGGATGTCGGGATATAGAGAAGACCAGGAGAAAATCCAACCTTTTCTCATTTCTACTTTCTATCTTTTCAGGAATAGGTTTTTGTTGTATCTTTTTCAAACAGATATTTGTACAACATGGCATCAGCTTTGGAGCCTATTTTATTATACCGCTTATAATCACCCTTTCTTCTCATTAAACCTATCACTTCAGCAATATCATGAAATTCACAATTCGGCAGTTTAAGGATGTCACTTTCTTCAAAACAAATATATTTAGCGCCTTCTTCATCAGGACGAGCCAGTTTTCTTTTTACCATCTCATCTACAATCTTTGTAAAACGCGGGTCTTTGCCTATATTCTGCAAGTCTTGTTCTTTAACCCATATCTGTGAATCATTCAACAGCAACTGGGATCCTATAAAATGCATCTGCTCTTCATCATCGGTATTGATAATACCCTGTTCACAAATAACGACCCTGTGCATCGTAGGACGGCGGTCATCACCGGCGCATATCGTCACAGCAACAGCCATCCTCACCTTGAGAGATGTTTCAGAAAAGAACCTATGAAAAAAATACAACGAGCACATCTCTCCCAACCGCTTGCTAACGAGATTGATATAACAAGCCTGCTGCTGCAGCGACACCAACATTCTCCCGGCATACTTTTTCTCCATCCCATCCTTAGGCATTTTAAGGTTTACTGCGGCACCGCAATATGCATCATTCTCGTTTGTAAGAGAAAGAGTTCCTTTTAGAATACCGCTCTCTGAAGAAATCGTCGGAAAGAAAAAAATATCAAAGGTTCTCCCCCAATACCCTAGAAAGGCGGAGTGATTCGGATCTTCAATGAGCGTTTCATTCAGAACAGCATCATCGTATTTATACTCTTTTGAGACAGCAGAATAATCCTTGCCTCTAAGAGGCAGTACTTCATTCATATCGATCTTAAGAATTTGACATATCGCTGCTATATGTATAAGAGACAGGTGTCCTTTCCCTGTATAATTCACAATTTTCGAAATAGTACTCTGTGCGATGGCAACTTCCATGTTTTCACAATCACGCACCAGATTATCCTGAGTCACACCCCGCTGCCTCATTGCCCTATTAATCGCTTCGGAAACAGATTTATAGTAATTTTTGACAGTCTTATCAGTTAATCCTTCGCCATCTGACATGAAAAACACCCTCCTCTACAGAATAAGTAGTATACCATAGCCTTATTGTGAAATCAATCAAAAGAATATATTCCAAAATAAACAAAGTGAATAAATTATTCAAGTAATTATCATTACCTATTTACAAAAACAATAGTATATAGTATTATAAGTTGAATGTGATAATAACCCACAGGAAGGAGTACGCCATGCTAATGACACCGGAAAAACTAACCCTGCTAAGAGAAATAGACATAGCGCCATGGGAAGCGCTG